>NZ_JBBKBS010000017.1:0-66121 GCF_037890285.1 Phocaeicola sp. HCN-40430 | reverse complement strand
GGAGTGATTATGTGCTATCATCTTCATATGCCATTGTATATTTTAGGGACATTTACTGAATATCCCTATATAAAGGTATTAGAAACAGAGTATAAAACCCGTTTATTTCAGCAAACCTCTGTTCTTAAGCAATGCATTAATCTGCGGTTCGCGACCACGGAAGTTCTTATACATGGTCATTCCATCATCGATACCACCCGGAGTCAGAATGTATGTACGGAATTTATCTGCCACCTCTTGATTGAAAATATCACCTGTTTCCTTGAAAGCCTGGAATGCATCGGCGTCCAATACTTCAGCCCACATATAGCTATAATATCCGGCAGTATATCCTCCACCCATTGTATGGCTGAAGTTAGTCACACGATAACGCGGATAAATCTGTGACGGAATACCACGTTCTTTCAACTTTTCAGATTCAAACTCCATTACATTCAGATTGGATGGAATCTCTTTCAATACATGCAAGTCCATGTCAGTCAGCGAAGCAGCCAGATATTCTACAGTAGCAAAACCCTGACCGTATTTGGCACTTTCTTCAATTTTCTTCACCAGTTCCATCGGAATCACTTCACCGGTCTTATAATGTTTGGCATACACCTTCAATACTTCCGGTTCGAAAGCCCAGTGCTCGTTAATCTGTGAAGGCAATTCCACGAAATCACGTTCTACATTAGCAACTCCTTCATAATGTACATCGCACATGAAACTATGCAGCGCATGTCCGAATTCGTGGAACATAGTAGTCACATTATCAATATTCTGCAATGCCGGTTTATCCTTGCTGGCTACAGTCATATTGCAGACATTAACCACTACAGGAGCCACTCTTTCATTTCCATTATAAGTCTGTTCTCTGAAACCGGTACACCAAGCCCCCGCTCTCTTTCCGGCACGGGGATAATAATCGCTATAGAAAAGAGCAAGTACTTTACCATCCTTATCAATTACCTCCCACGACTGAGCAGATTTTTCATACACAGGGAACTGGTCGGTACATTCCTTGAAAGTCAGTCCATACAGCTTATTGGCTACATAGAAAATACCTTTCAGTACATTATTTATTTCCAGATATTCCGATACCTGATCTTCATCGATAGCATACTTCGCCTGTTTTGCTCTATCAAGATAATACATATAGTCCCATCCTTCCGGCTCAAAGCTATAACCATCTTTTTTTATTTCGGCACGGATATCATTCAGTTCTTCCTTTGCTTTCTCTACAGCAGGCGTCCACACCTGATTTAATAAATTATATACATTCTCAGGAGTCTTTGCCATACGGGTATCAAGAGCCAAAGAAGCATAATCCTCGTAGCCCATCAGTTTTGCTTTCTGCAAACGCAAAGTAACCAGTTTTCGTGAAATTTCTTTATTATCGTAAGCATTGTTCTGATTACCTCTATTGTAATATGCCTCGTACACACGACGGCGCAAGTCTCTGTTTTCCGCATACTGAAGAACCGGATTACAGCTCGGACGTTGCATATTAAACATCCATTTACCTTTCTGTCCGTTCTCTTCTGCCATCTTTGCAGCAGCAGCAATATTTGCTTCAGGAAGTCCTTTCAACTCTTCCAGTTTGTCCACCACAACAAAAGTATTGTTTGTTTCATGCAGCAGATTCTGCTCAAAAGTAAGCTCAAGCATAGACAACTCAGTGTTCAGTTTACGAAGTTCGGCTTTCTGTTCATCACTCAGTCTGGCACCTCCACGGACAAAACGCTTGTATATATTTTCCAGCAATTTAGTCTGCTCTTTGTCCAATCCATATTTTTTCTGGTTATCATATACCTCTTTTACTTTTGCAAACAAAAGCGGATTCAGATAAATATCATCATAATGTGCAGAGAACAACGGAGACAATTCTTTTTCCAAAGCCCGGGTTTCCTCAGTAGAGTTACTGTTTGAAATAGGACCAAATGTACTCGCTACCTTAGCCAACAGTCTACCACTACGGTCGAGAGCTACGATTGTATTTTCAAAATCAGGCATTGCACGGTTTCGCACAATAGCATTGATTTCCTGTTTTTGTTCTTCCATTCCTTTTAAGAAAGCTTCCCGATAATTATCAATAGATATTTTTTCGAAAGGAGCAATTTCATAAGGAGTTCCATACTTTTCCTGCAAGAAAGGATTCACATTCTGAGCCATACCAGTGCCTCCCATAGCCAATGTAAAAGCTGTAACAAATAAAAATTTCTTCATATTTTATCAATTAAGGTATAATGAAAATCTTATTATCATCAAGCAGAAAACATCTCTCTCTGCTTTTATGATAAAAACTTTAACCGCTCAAAGGTACGAAAAAATATTTATCTTCCGATTTCCATACAGATTAACTTAAAAAAGATACAACATTATCAGTCAGACATTGTAGTCAATTTCTTTTCCTTTTTATACGAAAAAGGTTACATTCCAGCAGCCATATCCACTGAAATGCAACCATATATTTTCTTATAATTAATGCAGCCTATTTACTTCCTACAGGCTTTTTAATACCATCACTCAAAGCACGTTCCTCCATACGGACTATTCTTTTATCCAAATCCGGATGAGTAGAAAACAACTGATTCAAAAAGTTCATATTTTGGGCTCCACTGTCCTCCTGCAATTTCTTCAATTTTTGGAAAGACAAAGCCATAGCCCATGGATTTTTCCCGGCTTTCTTTAAAAATTCATATCCATAATCGTCTGCATCACATTCCTGCTTCTGCGAATAACGTGCATTCACCAATGCTTCCGTCAAAGCCCCAATCTGAGAATCTGTCAGTTCTGCTACTTTACCTCCCTGAGAAGAAATACCGTCCTTCAACGCAGAAGTAAGCAAAGCAGTACGAAACCCTCTCTTCGAATCACGATGCGCTACATGACCTATTTCATGTCCGATTACACCAAGCAGTTCTTCATCAGTCATTATGTCCATCAAAGCAGAAAACACCCGTACACTACCATCAGCACAAGCAAATGCATTTACATCAGTCACATGATACACCTTAAAATTAAGAGGAATACCATCCGCATCTCCTAATCCACTAGTCAGTTTTTTTAATCGGATGGTATATACATTATTATCCGGACAAACCTGATTCTTCGCATCCATCGAAGCAACGTATTCTTTTACATATTCAGCCATCTGCTCATCCGTCAATGTCACAGCCTTTACCAATTTGGCTGCTCCACTCATCATCCGATTAAAATCGAATTGAGCCATTACCGGTACAGACATTACTGTACAAACCAATAAAACAAATACTTTTACAAACACTCTGTCTTTCATAACTATCTATTAAGGGGTTATTTATGCAATTCCTCCGCACCCGACTTTTTCCAGTTCCAGATTCCACCACCAACCGACAGCAATCCGCCCAGTAGAAAGAATCCCCAAAAGCAACCTTCTGATCTCGGGACACAAATCTCTCTTGGCCGCTCCGGATGATACCATACAATTTCCTATTTCTAACCCAACAAACCTCTTAAGATAACTAAAAGTCCTGCTATCCATAGGAAAAAATCATCATTGTGCGGTATGCCATATTAATTAAATATCATATTTATACAAATATAAAACTTTTTCTCTATCTGTATTCATTCCTCAACTATAATATTGTACACTATAAATAAATCAACTACTTTTGTATCCGTATTAAAGGAATCGAACTATGAACACGACTGTATTTATATATCTATTACCAATCTGACACAATCCTAAATCAATTTAATTTAATACAAGTCCCAATTACTATGAGATTCTTATTTCTATTTATTTCATTTTTTCTACTTAACTGTACTTGTCTCATTCAAGCTACAGAACGTATTCAATTATCCGGCATCTGGCGTTTCCAGCTCGATCCTATGGGATTTGGAAAAACTCCTGGTTCTGAACTGTATTTAAGCAAACTGACAGAAACCATCGTTCTTCCGGGAAGCACAGATGAAGGCGGAAAAGGTATCCAGAATTTCGTGTCACATGTTGACCGTCTGTCGCGCAAATTTGAATATTGTGGACAAGCATGGTATCAAAGAGAGGTCGTAATACCCGAAAGCTGGAAAGGAAAAGAAATTATCCTCAATCTGGAACGATGTCATTGGGAAACGGCGGTTTATGTAGATGGAAAACCGATAGCAACCAAGGAAAGATTGTCTACTCCTAACCGTTTCAATCTTACGCAGCAGCTTACTCCAGGCATTCATACATTGACCTTATGCGTAGACAACCGTCTGAAATATCCGATGGACCAATGGAATCATGGTACTACAGAATACACCCAAACCAACTGGAACGGTATAGTAGGCGATTTGTCTTTGCAGGCCATGAATCCGAACTATATATCTAATGTAAAGATTTACACTGACATCGAAAATAAAAAAGTCACTGCCCAAATCTGCTTCGCTCCTTCCAAGTCTTCGGTGAAAGGCAATCTTCTCCTTGAAATAAAAGAAAAAGAGGGCAAGACCATAGCAAGCAAGCCTGTCAAGGTAGTGTTGTCCGACTCTGTTTTCCAGATTGAGGAGACATTGAATATCAATCGTCCAATTGAGTTATGGGATGAATTCAATCCCAGCCTTTACACATTGGATATTCAATGGAGCACTCCATATGGAGAAGAAAACAAAAGCGAACAGTTTGGTTTCAGAAAAATAGAACAAGGAAAACATCACATCCGCCTGAATAATCACGACATTCATCTGCGTGGTGTGCTGGATTGTGCTGTTTTTCCTCTGACCGGCTATCCGGCTACTGATACAGACAGCTGGGAGAAAATCTTCCGTACAATAAAAGAATATGGAATGAACCACGTACGTTTTCATTCCTGGTGTCCACCCCAAGCCGCATTTCATGCAGCAGACCGTCTGGGCCTTTATCTTCAGGTAGAACTTCCGATGTGGATCAAAGATGTAGGAAAATACCCTGCACGACGCCAGTTTTTCGAAGAAGAAATGTATGCGATTCTCAATGAATATGGCAACCACCCTTCTTTCATCCTCATGTGCAACGGTAATGAAAACGAAGGGAACTTCGATGTACTGGAAGATTTAATTATAAAAGGACAGCAATACGACAACCGCCATCTGTACTCTGCATCTACTGCACGTACACACGTCAAAGCGGACCAGTTTTATGTATCTCACCTCACCCACAAAGGATGGATTACTGTATACGAAGGAAAACCTTCTACAGACTGGGACCGCAATGCAGAATCGGACATTGATGTACCGGTTATTGCTCACGAAACCGGACAGCGCTGTATGTACCCCAACTTTGCCGAAATAAGTAAGTATACTGGAGTGTTGGAAGCACGCAATTTTAATGTTTACCGCGAACGGCTGGCACGTAACGGTATGCTTCATCAGGCCGATGATTTCTTCCGTGCTACCGGTGCACACACTGTGTTGCAATACAAGGAAGTCAACGAATCATTATTGAGAACATCCAAGTCGGGAGGTTTCCAATTACTGGGTTTAAGCGATTTCCCTGGTCAGGGAAGTGCCTTTGTGGGCATTCTCGATGCTTTTTGGGAAGACAAAGGTCTTGTATCACCGGAAAAGTTCCGCGAATCATGCGCTCCTACTGTATTGCTGGCACGCATGCCCAAACGAGTTTACAATGAGAACGAAACTTTTACAGCCCAATTGGGTATCTATCACTTTGGCAACAAAGATATAAAACGAGGAAAGGTGAATTGGGCACTGACCGACGAAGCAGGAAGAGAACTGAAAAAAGGAAATCTGTCGCATCAGGCTATTCAGAGTTACACCGTTACTGACTCTCTGGCCAAGATAGATATTCCGTTAGAGGATATTAAGAGTGCCGGAAAATACACACTCCATGTTGCATTAGGTGCTTGTCACAATGAGTGGGATATCTGGGTATACCCTTCGAAAACAGAGGCAAACGAAGAGCATCTATCCTTCACCGAATCGTGGGAAACTGCCAGAAAAATGCTTTCCGAGGGCAAGCAGGTATTGTTTGTACCACAAAGTGCACAAGGACGTAAAACACAGTTTGCCAGCCACTTCTGGAATCCTATCATGTTCAATTGGGATCCGATGATTGTAGGAACACTGATTGAACACACTCACCCTTCTATGGCCGATTTCCCGACTTCATATTACGCAGACTGGCAATGGTGGGATATTCTGAACTATGGTACAGCAATCGACTTGACAGCCTTGTCGTCGGTTACACCTATCATTCAGTCTATCGACACTTATGAAGAAAACCGGAAACTGGGTATAGCGTTCGAGGTAAAAAGCGGTAAGGGAAAACTGTTTGTACTCTGTGCAGACATCCACAAGGACATAGACAAACGTCCGGCTATGAAACAGCTGATGTATTCTATCAAAAACTATGTGGGCTCAGACAGATTCCAACCTCAAAATGAAGTTCCGACTTATATGCTGGATGCTCTGTTCGATACTCATGTACAAAAGAAAAAAGAGAACAACAGTTCCGATGCCATCAACCAGTTATTAAACAAATAGGAAGAGTTGGGTATGAAAGATTCTATAGGTGCTTTCCCTTTGGTATCTGTCATCGAGGATGCCAAGATTTCTTTTTGATAATTATTAAAACTGTTTCTTCTTCAAGAGAAGCAGAAGGTCATCACTTCAAGCCCTGAACTGACATCTTACAAAATGTCAATTCAGGGCTTAAAAAATGAGTGTTTTTCGGACCAAACATCAGGAAGATTACAAATTTGCCCGTTTTTGACCATTTTCCAAATACAATAAGACATCAATTCATTAAAAAATCAAAGCATTTTTCTTATTTCTCATCCAATTAACCTATCATCAGATAGCAATACCATATTACAACAAGGCATTTTATCAGAAGAGAAATCAAACAAAAAGGAGTCGGGTTTACAAACCAATATGTGAAAAAGTGTATAAAATTCGTATAAAACAAGCCATCTGCACCTGTATATACATACAATTAATACCATGCACTTATGTGACAAGTAGCGTGAGTGCACGGTATTAATAGCGTTGGCCGATGATACAAGTATCATCAGCCAACATTACAAGTCATATTTTTTGTTTCTAAAAGTTCTAAAAGAATGCTATACAGCATATTTTAAAGAGTAAATACCACTCCTTTCCCAATCATAAACAGACTTTTTATCGCAAATGCGAGTTAGCAGAAAACACTAAAAACATTCTTTTTGTCAGCATTTATCCATTTTCACTAACTAATCTGTTTTTTCATTACTATGGATTTTAAAGAGTCTGCAAAGCTATTTAAAAGAATTGACTTCCCGGCATATTATTTTAATTAAACAACAATGCACATTCGACAAAATCAAAACGTAATTCCAATGCTAAATAAAAGAAAGCCTAAACAGATATCTGAAATTTTCCGGCACACTCATCCCCAATCATAAATTCCCCATTATATTACAATCAGAAAAAGACAAGCTATTAATATCGTGCAGAACGCATTTTATCCATATTGCTGCGCGCTACAGACAGATATTCTTTAATCAGTTCATTATTCTTAAAAGACTCTGGAGCTTCGTTTACAATTTCCTCCATCACAGGCGTCAGAATAGGATAAGGCAATCCATTGCCAATCATTACAAACACACCGGCACCCAACACATTTTCATAATTTTCCTGAATAAATTCTTTAGCCAACTTATTCATTTCTTCCGACAGTTCGGCGCGGCGTTTTTCTATTTCACTATGAATCAAAGCCGGATCATCTCCATTCATAATCATCTGGCTTTCCATATGCTCTACTTCATAAGCACGATCGTCCAAGGCATTCTTCTGGATAATAAAATCATTGAAACGATTATTCAAGGGAGAACCTTTCACCGTCACTCCGGCATTATCTATCTTGACGTTAATATTTCCTTTTTCAATAACCAACGGCATAATACAGTCATCATCCATATATAATGACGCAAGCACTACTGAGTCTACATTCCCCTCCATTTCGAACAGACCATGTATCACTTCTGCCGAATCAATTTTTACCCATTCCCCATTGGAAGGCACCTTAATATAAAGCATTTTCCCGTCTAACCGAGAAAGAGAAGTATTCCCCTCGATTTTATATTTCTTACTGCAAGAAGCAAAAAATACAGCGCAAAACAGAAAAAGATATAGTCTACCCATTAAATTATGCCATTTTAATTTGTAGAGCAAAGGTAAAATCTTTCGGTTATGCTAAAAAATAAATTATTAAAAATTAAACATAAATAGAGGAATATTACCCTTTTAGCATACCTGCATCGAGATAAATACTTTTTTTTACTATCTTTGCGAATTAAGAAAAGAAAATTTTAACCCAAAATTATACACATAACAAATGAAAAAACTTAAAGTATTAGCACTCGCACTTATCTGCGCAGCCTTTTCACCGGCTAAAGCAGATGAGGGGATGTGGCTTCTCCAGCTGATGCAGGAACAAAACCTGGCAGACAGAATGAAGGCACAAGGATTAAAGATGGATGTGGCCAATATTTACAATCCCAGTCAGATTACACTGAAGGATGCAGTTGGTATTTTCGGCAGAGGATGTACCGGAGAAATCATTTCACCCGACGGTTTGATTCTTACCAATCACCACTGTGGATATGACGCCATCCAGCAACATAGTTCGGTAGAACATGACTACCTGACAGATGGTTTTTGGGCTAAAAACCGTTCTGAAGAACTTCCAACTCCGGGATTGACTTTCAAGTTTGTAGAACGTATTGTTGACATTACTGACAAAGTAAACAGTGATATCAAAAAGGGTAAAGTTACAGAAGCCGAATCTTTTGGAAAGAAATACCTTAACGAATTAGCCGCTGACGAACTGAAAAAAAGCGACTTGAAGAAAGCACCGGGTATCTCTACCCTGGCACTTCCTTTCTACGAAGGAAATAAGTTTTATCTGTTCTACATCAAAACTTACAGCGATATACGTATGGTAGCTGCTCCTCCTTCATCTATCGGTAAGTTTGGTGGAGAAACAGACAACTGGATGTGGCCACGCCATACTTGCGACTTCTCCATGTTCCGTGTATATGCAGACAAAAACGGAAATCCGGCTGAATATAGCAAAGACAACGTTCCTTTGAAAGTGAAAAAGCACCTGACTATTTCATTGAAAGGGCTGCAGGAAGGCGATTATGCCATGATTATGGGATTCCCCGGAAGCACCAGCCGCTATCTGACAGAGAGCGAAGTAAAACTTCGTATGGAAAGTACTAACGTACCACGTATCACTGTACGCGAAGCTCGTCAGAATGTATTACGCGCAGAAATGGCTGCCAGCGATAAAGTACGTATCCAGTATGCCAGCAAGTTTGCCGGTTCAAGCAACTATTGGAAGAACTCTATCGGTATGAACAAGGCTATCGTTGAAAATAAAGTTTTGGAAACAAAAGCAGCACAGGAAGCTAAGTTTGCTGAATTTGCCAAGGCTCAGAACAACGAAGAATATGCAAAAGTAGTTGGACAGATTGACGAATATGTAGCCAATATTGCTCCTTTGCGCAAAGAAGCTACTTACTTCTCTGAAACATTCATGAGCGGTATTGAATTTGGAGCTACTTACCGTACCTTCGCAAATCTGAAGACTGCATTGGAGAAAAACAAGAAAAAAGATATAGAGAAAGCGGTTGCTGCTCTGAAAGAGGAATTCGCAGAAGTACACAATAAAGACTACGATCATGAAGTAGACCGTAAAGTTGCAAAAGTACTGATTCCGCTGTATGCAGAAAAAGTGTCAGCTGAAGCCTTGCCTGCATTCTACGAAACAATCAAGACTCAGTTCAATGGCGACTATAATGCTTATATCGATGCATTGTATAACAACAGTATCTTTGCCAGTGAAAAGAATCTGAATGCATTCCTTGAAAATCCTACAATAGAAGCAATTGATAAAGACCTTGCTGTGGCTTATTCTACAAGTAAGAGCAAGATGTATCAATCACTGATGGACAAGATTTCGGCTGCCAGTGAAAACATCAATCTGTTGCATAAGACTTATGTACGCGGTTTGTGCGAAATGTATGCTCCTACTCCAAAAGCTCCGGATGCAAACTTCACCATCCGTCTGACTTATGGTAATGTAAAATCATACGATCCGAAAGACGGTATCCACTACAAATATTACACTACATTGAAAGGTGTAATGGAAAAAGAAGATCCGAACAATCCGGAATTCGTTGTTCCAGCCAAGTTGAAAGAGTTGTATGCAACCAAGAACTTCGGACGTTATGCATTGCCTAACGGAGAAATGCCTGCTTGTTTCTTGACTACTAACGATATCACAGGCGGTAACTCAGGTTCTCCGGTAATGAATGGTAACGGTGAACTCATCGGATGCGCATTCGACGGAAACTGGGAATCATTGAGTGGCGACATCAACTTCGATAATAACTTGCAGCGTTGTATTGCAGTAGACATCCGTTATGTATTGTTTATTGTAGAAAAGCTGGGAGGTTGCAAGAACCTTATCGATGAAATGACAATTGTAGAATAATATCAATTATATTCAAAAGCGCAAGGTTGCACTACTCTAAAGTACGCATCTTTGCGCTTTTTATTTAATAACAACATTATATGAGAAAGGCACTTATTTTATCTTTAATCAGCGCATTCGCAGGATTTCATGCACATGCAGACGAAGGTATGTGGATGCTTACGGACCTGAAACAGCAGAATGCAGCTGTGATGCAGGATTTGGGGTTGGATTTAAGCATTGACCAAGTGTACAGTCCGGATGGTATCAGCCTGAAAGATGCTGTGGTACACTTCGGAGGAGGATGTACCGGAGAAATCATTTCTGCCGAAGGTCTGGTACTGACAAATCATCATTGCGGATATGGATACATCCAACAGCACAGTTCGGTAGAGCACGATTATCTGACTGATGGTTTTTGGGCAATGACCCGCGAACAGGAACTTCCTTGCGAAGGACTGACCGTTACCTTCATCGACCGTATCTTGGATGTAACCGAATACGTACAGGATTGTCTGAAAAAAGACAAAGATCCTGAAGGATTGAACTATCTTTCTCCCTCGTATCTGGAAACCGTGGCCAAACGCTTTGCAAAGAAAGAAAAAATCAAAACCGACGATTTTACAGTATTGGAGCTGAAACCTTTCTACGGAGCAAACAAATATTATCTGTTTGTAAAAACAGTATACAAAGACATCCGTATGGTAGGTGCACCTCCTTCTTCTATCGGAAAGTTTGGTGCAGATACAGACAACTGGATGTGGCCACGTCATTGCGGCGACTTCTCTATCTTCCGTATCTATGCATCAAAAGACGGTAAACCGGCTACTTACAATGCGAAAAACGTACCTTTAAAGGTAAAGAAACACATTGCCATTAATCTGAAAGGGGTGAAAGAAGGTGACTTTACTTTTGTAATGGGATTCCCCGGACGCAACTGGAGATATATGATTAGCGACGAAGTGGAAGAACGCATGCAGACTACCAACTTTATGCGCGATACCGTACGTGGTGTACGCCTGCGTGCTTTGGGTGAAGAAATGCAGAAAGATGCAAAAACACGTATTCAGTATGCAGCCAAATATGCTTCATCGGCAAACTACTGGAAGAATGCAATCGGTATGAACGAAGGCTTGATTAAGCTGAAAGTGCTCGACAAAAAGAAGGAACAGCAGGAAAAACTGTTGGCTTTCGGACGAGAAACAGGAGACAACAGCTACGAACAGGCTTATCAAAGCATCAAAGACATTGTTGCCAAACGCTACAATGCCGTATACCACCAGCAGGCTATCTATGAAGCTCTGATGTTAGGTACAGAATTCTCAAAGATTCCTGATACGCAAGCATTGCAAGATGCTCTGGAAAAAGGTAATAAGAAAGATATACGTAAAGCTGTGAAAGGGTTGCAGGAAGCAGGAAAGAAATTCTTCAACAAAGATTATAGCGCTGCAGTAGACCGCAAAGTATCCAAACAACTGATAGCTCTCTACGCTCGTCTGGTTCCGGCAGAACAGCATATCAGCATTTTCCAGACAATCAACAAACAGTTTGGAGGAAATACAGATGCATTTGTAGATGCCTGCTTCGACCAGTCTATTTTCAGAAGTGCAGAAGCATGGGAAAAGTATCTTGCAAACCCAGACATCGAAACTCTGAAAAACGATTTGATGATTCAATATGCCCGTTCGGTATCGGAAGGCTATAAAGCAACTTCTGAAGAAATGAAGGCAGAAACCAACGCTTACAACCGGGCTCATAAAACATGGGTAGCCGGTATGTTGAAATTGAAAAAGCACGAAGGAACTCCGGTATATCCTGATGCCAACTCTACGCTACGTCTGACTTATGGTAAAATTGGTTCTTATGAACCAGCTGATGGTAAAGAATACCTTTACTATACTACCTTGAAAGGAGTAATGGAAAAAGAAGATCCGAACAATCCGGAATTCGTAGTACCGGCCAAGCTGAAAGAACTGTACGAAAAGAAAGACTTTGGAGAATATGCCATGCCAGATGGAAGAATGCCTATCTGTTTTGTTACAGGCACAGACAATACAGGAGGCAACTCGGGTTCACCGGTATTCAACTCAAAAGGAGAACTTATCGGTACAGGTTTCGACCGCAATTACGAAGGTTTGACAGGAGATATCGCCTACAACCCGCAGTTACAACGTGCCGCATGTGTAGATATTCGCTATACATTGTTTATCATCGACAAATTTGCAGGAGCCAAACACCTGATTGATGAAATGACAATTATCCGTTAATCGGAGCAAAGAGTCACTATAAAAAAGAATCTGCCTTCGTATACACCGAAAGCAGATTCTTTTTTTATGAATATTAAAATCCGTCTTACTTAGACACTTTCATTGATAATTTCTCAAGGAAATACACCATAAAGAAACCTACCAACATTAATACAACTGCTTCTACAATATACTGATTAGGAAGTATATTATTTTCAATCATCAAATCATGACCATCTACTACTGTAGTAATTTGTTCTTTCCAAGGCCATACTTTATTGAGTGAACCCAACATAAAACCAGATAATACAGCCAAAGTAATATTACGGACATGTTTCAATGCATACGACAAAACACGTGAGAAAGAGGTAATACCTACCACAGCACCAGCACCAAATACTGCAATAATCACAAGATCCAATGTCTTCACAGCATCCATTATGAAGAAATATTTACCCAGCAGCACCAAGATAAAGCTTCCCGATATACCTGGTAAAATCATGGCACAGATAGCAATAGCACCACACAAAAAGATAAACCATAAATACGATGGAGTTTCTGCCGGAGTTGCTACTGTAATATAGAAAGCTACTACTACTCCCACAACAAAACCTAAGATAGTCTTCCAGTTCCATCCTTTAATATCTTTTGCTACAAACCATGTAGAGGCCAGCACCAGGCCAAAGAAGAATGACCACACCAAAATAGGATGTTCAACAAGCAGCCAGGTTATAATTTTTGCCAACGAAAAGACACTGATACCGATACCCAGCAGTATAGAGAAAAGAAAATTGCCGTTTATCATCTTCCAGAAAGCAGCAAACTTTCCTGTAAAAAATAATTTCAGACTCTTCCCATTGATACTTTTAATCGAATTGATCAATTCATCATAAATACCTACAATAAAGGCAATAGTTCCTCCAGAAACTCCAGGAACCACATCGGCAGCCCCCATACCCATTCCTTTCAGAACAAGAAATGCATAGTCTTTTAAACCTCGTTCCATTTTTATTTTCTTAACCTATTAATAATCTGTGGCTACAAAGTAAAATAAAAAAATTCGGCCAATAAATATAAAATGAAAAAAAAGCACTTTATCTGACCTTTTTAAATGAACATTTTCGAATTTGCCGTTGTTATCTATACATATTCTAAATAGCAACAAGTATGAAAAGAAGATTTATTACAGGCATAGTTGCCATTTTATGCGCTACATTTTATTTAAAAGCACAACCCAATAACTATAAAGAAACAATATCACAAATAGAAAATAATACCAATATGGAAACAACATTCAAAGGAACTCACGTAAATTTAGCAGGAAAATTTATTGAAGTAGGAGCCACTGCTCCAGATTTCTCATTAGTAAAAGGGGATTTAAGCAGTTTATCATTACACGACGTTAAAGGCAAGAACATAGTACTTAACATATTCCCAAGTATGGATACCGGAGTATGTGCTGCATCTGTACGCAAGTTCAATGAACTGGCTACGCAAATGCCCAATACAGTAGTATTAGCTATTTCGAAAGACCTGCCTTTTGCACAAAGTCGTTTTTGCACGGCTGAAGGCATAGAAAATGTAATTTCACTGTCCGACTTCCGTTATACATCAGACTTTGGCAAAGAATATGGTGTTTTAATGACAGATGGTCCGCTTTGCGGATTATTGGCTCGTGCAGTAGTCATCATCAATCCGGAAGGTAAGGTAATCTACACCGAACTGGTTCCAGAAATCACACAAGAGCCTAATTACGATGCAGCATTAGCCGCAATACAGAAATAATAAAAAACTAAATAAGTTAGGGTGAGCAAAATGCTTCCCTAACTTATTTAGTTTATATCCATATCAGTCTGTCGGTACTTCCTTATTGTTATTTATCAAACAAATAAAGAGTCTGACATTCTTCCCATGTCAGCTTATGAGCATCTTTCCACCATAATGGATTATCCAGATTACAGAAATCATGGTTCTCCTGCATTCTCTGATTAAGCAATGCTTTATAAGTCTGAGTTTTTTCTTTTTCCGTCTCTGCCAGATTCACCAATTCTCCCGGATCATTCTTCAAATCAAAAAGTTGCTCTGTAATCTTACCTTCTACATTATAAATAATGTATTTGTAATTCTCCTTAAGAAGCGCACGCTGCTGATTTGAATAAATAAAAAACAGATCCTCTCTATGCTGTACAGTACTATCATCCAAAACAGGTTTCAAAGAACGCCCTGTTACAGATGAAGGAATTTCTACCCCTACCAGTTCGCATAAAGTAGGATATAAATCATACAAATAACATAAAGCATCTGTTTTTCTTCCTTGCTGTGGCTTACGCGGATCAATAATCAGCATGGGTACCCCTACACTATGATCGTACAGACTCTGTTTACCTATCAACCCGTTCTGTCCCATAGCCAATCCATTGTCCGAAGCAAATACAATAATTGTATTTTCACGGTTTCCGCTTTCATCCAAAGCCTCCAGTACCCTGCCAATCTGTACATCCACTTCGCTCACCATACCGTAATACAAAGCCAACTCGTGTTTCAACTGTTCAGGAGTACGAGGAGCAGGCAACACCATTTCATCACGAATCTGTAATTCCCCATTATCAAATGGATGCTCAGGCAAGAAATTATCCGGAACAGAGACGTCACCATCCAAATACTTCTTTCCATAATCAGGCAAAGAGATACGAGGATCGTGGGGAGAAGTAAATGCCACATAAGCCATAAAAGGCTGCTTGTTATCAGAAGTACTGTTCAGGAAGTCTACTGCAGCATCTGCAAACATTTTGGAAGAAAACTCCTTTCCCACAAACGGTTCTTCATCAAATTTCCCTTCCGGATCATAATGGTGCAAACGAGGCTCACAATGCCCATTCATCTCATAAGGATGCATTCCACCAAAGAATATATTTTCACCTTCGGAAAACGACCGTCCGAAAGAAGCCTTGTCTGCATGCCATTTTCCCGTAGCAAATGTACGGTATCCATTCTTTTGCAACTGTTCGGGCAAAGTAATCTGATTTTCCGGTATTTTCATACCGTCACTTTGTACCTCGAATACTCCACGCCCCGTCATCAGCATAGCCCGACTAGGCATAGACAATGCTCCACATAAAGCTCCATTCGTATAAGTACGCGTAAAATTCACCCCCTCATGAACCAACTTATCAATATTAGGAGTATACACATCTTTATTTCCCAATGCAGCAATGGCATCGCTCTGCATATCATCTACCAGAATAAACAAGATATTAGGTTTATCCGATTTCTGTTCCTGGCAGGAAGTTAAGGCTGTCAATGCCAAAGACACAGACAGCAAAGATTTCATTTTCATAAGTATATATATTAATTGATTTCTATTTCGTCTACAAAAAGGAAAGGCGGTTGTCCGGCTCCCGAATGTCCTTCGGGCAAAGCCTCAAAACCACGAGCTACGACTTTGATAAAACGTGCTTGCGTTTCAGAGAAATTCAAAGTCAGATTTTCTATTTTCTTTCCCTGCATCTTAGCCTCCGGAGCTTTATAAGTATTTTCTGTCAGCAAGGTGAAGTCTTCCCCATTATCCGATGCATAAATCTCGACCTTGCTGATACCCATGATATACGACCCCATATCTGTGAGGGAAGATAAAACAACCTGTGTCACATTTTGTTTCTCTTCCATATCGATCACCGCTTCCATCGGTTTGCCCAGATAACCTACCCACATTCCGGTAGTATGAAACGGCTGACTCCGTACTCCATCCACCAATACCTTTCCGTTTTCTCCGGCATAACGTGTTTCAGGAGTTGTCTGCAAAGTAATTTTCTTAAAAGTAGCCTTGTTTACCTTCACCTCTTTCTGAAGCAAATCACTGCACAATCCAGAAGGAGTATAGGCTACAGCCTTCAACGTACAACTTTCTTCTATACCAATAGGCGACTGATACACTTGTGAATTTTTATCGGGCACAGTACCATCGAGCGTATAATAAATAGTACTTCCTTCCACACTGTTCAGCGTGACAAAAAGCTGATTCTTTTCTGCATCGGGAGCATAAGAGGCCTTTATCCCAAAGAAATGAGGAGCATATCCAAATCCCATCTTTTCATAAATCTCAAGCATATGTGGAAGACGATTCAAAAAGTCTGCATATCCTCCCCTGCGACTTCCGGTCCATGTGACCTCAGAAAAGGCTGCCAAACGCGGCAACATCATATAATCCAGCAGCTGATCATTGTCCACATGCGAAGTCCATAGGCAAGCTTCGGCACCCAAGACCAGCGTATCCCGACCGGCAACACTTTCCGGCAAAACAAGTGGAGCTTCATAAACGGTCTGCATCGGCAATAATCCTCCGGTAGACAGAGGCTCGTTAGCCGCATCTTCCGCCTGGCAATTGTTGAAATAAAAATGACCAGTCGACGAGAATATTACCGGATGACCTTTTTTCAAAGCTTTAAATCCCTGATTTAATCCTCTCCACGACATAATAATAGTAGAAGGATCTATATTGTCCGACAGAACTTCGTCCCAACCTACCATTTGTCTTCCCAAAGTTTTAAGATAAGCAGCCATCTGCACATTAAATTCCCCTTGCAGCAAATCTTCGGCCGACTGTTCTTGAGTCGCTTTTAAATGATATTTTTTTATGGCAGCCTGGCAATCCGGGCATTGTTTCCAGCGATCTCTAGGGACTTCATCTCCTCCGATATGTATATAGGGAGAAGGGAATAACGTTGCCACCTCAGACAGTACATCCTTGGCAAACTGATAAGAAAAATCTTTTCCCATACATAGTACATCCTTGTGCACTCCCCCTTTATCTGTTGTCATTGTGTAAGGACCTCCAGTACAACCTAACTGAGGGTATGCAACCAGTGCGGCTGTAGTATGTCCCGGCAAATCGATCTCAGGAACTACTGTAATAAAACGCTGCTTGGCATACGAAATCACATCCTTTATCTCTTCCTGTGTATAGAATTCTTTACTCACTTCTGTCAGTTTGGGATACTTCTTTACTTCCATACGCCATCCCTGATCGTCGGTAAGATGCCAATGGAAATAATTCAAGCGATGAACAGCCAGCAAATCAATGAAACGTTTCACTTGCTCTACAGTAAAGAAATGACGGCTTACATCCAGCATTGCTCCTCTGTACTTCATTTCCGGACCATCCTCTATATCAACCGCAGGCAGTGTAAAAGGTGCTTGCTTTTGCAGTAGCAAAGATTGATTTAACACCTGAAGCGCATAAAAAGCACCTGCAGCATCGGCAGCTTCAATACGCACCTCATCGGCATTTACATGCAACCGGAATCCCTCGGAAGGCAATTCAGAATTATGCTTTAAAAGAACTGTAGAAGCCGATGAAGAACTGCCGACCACAGCCAAAGTATCTCCTGTCAGTTTCCTCAGACTGCTGTTGAATACAGAAATTCCTGCCTGCCAGTCTTTTAGTTCAGACGGTATTACAATTTCAGTTTCTTCGGTCAACACAAACGGATTTCCCCCTTTTACATTCATAGACAAAGCCTTGGGAATTTCTATATAAGATGGTTTTTCCTTTTCGGAAACACAACTTAATGTAAGCAGGCATCCCGCAGCACACAATACCCCTCTAAAGATGTCTCGTTTTTTCATAATATCTATTAAAAATTTCTATTTACATATACTGCCTGTATTGGCAGCACTATCTATTTAACAACTATAACTCCCCTACTACGCATCCGTATACATAAAATAATTCATGACCGACGAATTTCATCCATCAATAAGCATGGATTATGTCATAAATATCCACAGACAATCAACGCCGCCGGCTTTATAACCGACACCGCTGATTGTGAAGACGACGGTGCCGGCTATAAAGCCGACGGCGTTGAATGAAGGCTATTTCCCGTATCGGAATCATATACAACCATAGCCTGTATTTATTCTTTCCGGATCAGACGAAAGACCAATCCTTTATTTTATCATCTGAAACTGTTCTATCAGCGAAGTGGCATTTGCCGTAAACAAGCGGGCTGCAATTGCCAACAGGATGATACCGAAAAACTTACGTACCACATAAATTCCTCCTTTTCCCAGAATACGCTCAATACGGTCTGTCATTTTCAATACTATATATACCCAACCCATATTCAGAAGCAAGGCTAAAATGATATTAATGGATGCATACTCTGCACGCAACGACAACAAAGTAGTAAACGAACCGGCACCCGCCAGCAACGGGAAGACCAGAGGCACCAATGTGGCTTCCTGGATAGGTCCCGTATTCTTGAAAATCTCAATATCCAGAATCATTTCAAGTGCCATCAGAAACAACACTACAGAACCGGCTATGGCAAACGAAGCAATATCTACCTGAAACAGTTTCAGCATCATATCACCTGCAAAAAAGAATCCAAGCAATAAAGCCAAGGCTATTAATGTAGCCTTCAACGCATTGACCGAACGCCCCTTTTGCTTTAAGTCCAAGATAATAGGAATTGCACCTATAATATCCAATACGGCAAACAGCACAATAAATGCACTTATCAATTCCTGAAAATCAAATCCAGCCATAATTTTTTATCCTTAAAAATGAATCACACAAAGTTATTCAAAATTTTAATCTTCCAAAACAAAGAAACAATATTATCAGACGGTAAGAAACAATAAAAAAATAAAAAACGTCACCTATAATAAAAAGAATATCTAATTTTGTGTGTTAAAAGATAACTTAATAAAGTTAACGTTTTATGGAAATAACCATGTATGACAAACTCTTGCAGCTCCCTCTGTTCCAAGGGTTATGTCAAGAAGACTTTACCTCTATATTGGAAAAAGTCAGATTCGAGTTTAACAAATATCCGGCCGGAAGTTGCATAGCTCAACAGGGAAAAGCCTGCAAACAGCTCATTTTTATACTTCAGGGAACCGTTTATGCAAAGTCCATAGACAACGAACACGGGTATGTTTTATATGAAACCTTCGACAGTCCGCAGGTTATAGAGCCTTATTCCCTGTTCGGTATGTTTCCTCAATATACGGCTTCTTATCATGCCCAGACAGATATCAGTACCGTTTCGTTCAACAAATCGTATGTTTTGTCGGAACTGAACAAATATGAGATCTTCCAGTTGAACTACCTCAACGTAATAAGCAACCGGGCTCAGAACGTATATCGTAAACTGTGGGATACTCACATTGGAAATACGGCTGAAAAAATAACCAACTTCCTGCAATTACGCTGTACCAAGCCTGCAGGAGAAAAGACATTGCAAATCAAAATGGAAGACCTTGCTACGTTGATTGACGATACACGAATCAACGTATCAAAAGTACTGAACAAATTTCAGGAAGAAGGACTTATACAACTGAAACGTAAGGAAATACACATTCCGGCATTGGAAAAATTAATTGAACAATATACTTAATACAATATGCAGAATCCTTTTCTACATCATTATACAACTCCTCATCAAACGATTCCTTTCAATGAAATCAGACTGGAAGACTATGAACCTGCTATCAAACAGGGAATTGAGGAGGAAGACAGACAGATTAAAGAGATTGTTGAGAATCCGGAAAAACCGACATTCGAAAACACGATATTGGCATTGGCCAACAGCGGACAACTGCTTGACCGTGTGACGACCGTACTGTTTAATCTGATGAGTGCGGAAACATGCGACGAACTGGATGCCATCGGCGAAAGAATCATGCCGGAACTGTCGGAGCATAGCAACAATATCAGTCTGAACGAAGATTTATTCTCACGTATCAAACAGGTCTACGAACAGAAAGATACACTTTCTCTGACTGCAGAAGAAGCCCGTCTGCTGGAGAAAACATACGACGGTTTCATCCGGAACGGCGCCAACCTGAATGATGAAGAAAAGATTAAATACCGTAAAACCAGCACAGAGCTCAGTACACTGACTCTACGGTTCTCGCAAAATCATTTAAAAGAGACCAACAACTACGAACTTCATCTGACGACTCAAGAGCAGCTGAAAGGACTGCCAGAGAGTCTGATTGAATCGGCAGCACTTACCGCCCAGGAAAAGGGTAAGGAAGGATGGGTGATTACGCTACAGGCTCCCAGCTATGTGCCGTTTATGAAGTACAGCGAGTGCAGAGATTTGCGTAAAGAGCTGTATATGGCATACAATACGCAGTGTACTCATCACAACGAGCAGAACAATCTGGAGATTGTAAAACAATTGGTCAACCTCCGCATGGAACTGGCACAGCTGTTGGGATATACAGATTATGCCGACTATGTATTGCGCAAACGAATGGCACAAGACAGTGAACATGTGTATCGCCTGCTGGACCAATTACTTGAGGCCTATACACCACAGGCGAAGAAAGAAGTAAAAGAAATCGAAGAATTGGCCCGGGATATGGAAGGAAACGATTTCACTCTCATGCCATGGGATTTTTCTTACTATGCCGAAAAGCTGAAAAATAAAAAATACAACTTAGACGAAGAAGAGCTTCGTCCTTACTTCGAACTGAGCCGTGTAAAAGCAGGGGTATTCGGACTGGCTACCCGCCTATATGGTATCTCTTTCAAAGAAAACAAGGATATACCGGTCTATCATCCGGATGTACAGGCATACGAGGTATTCGATAAAGACGGCAGTTTTCTGGCTGTTCTTTATACCGACTTCCACCCGCGTGCAGGCAAACGCTCCGGAGCATGGATGACCAACTATAAAGAGCAGTGGATAGAGGAAGACGGGACCAACAGTCGCCCTCATGTAGCGGTAACCATGAACTTTACCAAACCGACACCCGACAAGCCGGCACTGCTGACATTCTCGGAAGTGAATACTTTCTTGCATGAATTCGGACATGCCCTGCACGGTATGTTTGCCAATACCCGTTTCCAGAGTATGAGTGGAACCAATGTGTATTGGGATTTCGTAGAGTTGCCTTCGCAGATTATGGAGAACTTTGCTATCGAGAAAGACTTCCTGAACACCTTTGCCTGCCATTATCAGACACAGGAGCCTATGCCGGAAGCACTGCTGCAGCGTATCATTGATGCATCCAATTTCAATGTGGCATATGCCTGCCTGCGTCAAGTCAGCTTCGGTCTGCTGGATATGGCCTGGTATACACGCCGCACAGCCTTCGACGGAGATGTAAGGCAGTATGAAAAAGAAGCATGGAAACGTGCTCAGGTATTGCCTCAGTGCGAAGAAACTTGTATGAGTGTACAGTTCGGACACATCATGTCTGGCGGATATTCTGCCGGATATTACAGCTACAAATGGGCAGAAGTATTGGATGCTGATGCTTTTTCGGTATTCAAGGAAAAAGGAATCTTCAATACAGAAGTAGCACAATCGTTCCGTGACAATATTTTGTCGAAAGGAGGAACAGAACATCCGATGACACTATACAAACGTTTCCGGGGACAAGAACCTACCATACAGGCTTTATTAAAACGAAACGGTATACAATAAATATATGAGAAAGACATTCCTAAAATATAGTATTTATCTTTTGCTGACATTGCCTATCCTGTTAAGCAGTTGCAACAACGAAGACGATGTCAATGAGATTTTTGTCAGCCGGGGAACATGGTATGTAGTAAACTATTATACCGGTGTAAACTGGGACTCTAACAACGACAGAGATGCACGTCCGGTTATAACCAACGTGCAGGAACTTCAAGTTATTCAGCAGTTCAATATCACATTCAAGGACGACGGAACACTGGAAGGTAATATGCAGAACGCAACTTTCACCGGATACTGGCAGGCCAACGGAGAAGACCGTTCTGTTTCCATTACACGTCTTAAAGCTTCTACCAACAAAGTAGAAGGACGAAATAAGGAATTTATAGAAACTTTGGAAAGAGCCCGTTTCTACCAGGGAGACAGCGGAATGCTGAGACTGGCTCCGCAGGAACGCAGAACTTGCATTCAATTTACACACATAAAGCAAAATGGGAACAACTGAAAACAAACAGGAAATACTTGACAAACGCTACATGCGTATGGCCACCATCTGGTCGGAGAACTCGTATTGTGCCCGCCGGAAAGTCGGAGCATTGATAGTCAAAAACAAGATGATTATCTCTGATGGGTATAACGGTACCCCAGCCGGATTCGAAAACATATGCGAAGACGACAATGGAGTGACAAAGCCTTATGTACTTCACGCAGAAGCCAATGCTATTACCAAAATCGCACGTTCTGGAAACAGCAGTGAGGGAGCAACACTCTATGTAACGGCTTCGCCTTGCATAGAATGCGCCAAACTGATTATACAAGCAGGCATCAAACGAGTAGTATATGCAGAAAAATACCGTCTGGAAGAAGGCTTGGATTTACTCCGACGCGCAAACATAGAGTTGGTTTATCTCAATCTGAATGAAAATGAATAAATTGAAGTTATGACAAACAATAGTAAAAACCGTTTTGTACCCCTGCTATTGGCAGTATGTCTTATTGCCGGTATAGGTATCGGTACCTTTTATGCCGACCATTTTTCCGGTAATAAATTAGGTATCATCAATACTTCGTCTAACAAACTGAATGCATTATTGCGTATCATCGAAGACCAGTATGTAGACACTGTAGACATGGCCAATCTGGTAGAAGAAGCCATGCCACAGATTTTATCTGAACTGGACCCACACTCATCTTATATTCCGGCAAAAGATCTGGAGGCTGTCAATGCCGACTTGAAAGGTCACTTCAGTGGAATTGGAGTGCAGTTTACCATTCAGGACGATACTATTCACATCAACAGTGTGATAAAAGGAGGCCCATCTGAAAAAATAGGACTGATGGCAGGCGACCGTATCGTAGAGATAGATGACTCGGCTTTTGTGGGTAAAATTGTAACCAACAGTGAGTCGATGAGACGCTTGAAAGGTGAAAAAGGCAGTAAAGTAAAACTGGGAATATACCGTCCGGGAGAAAAAGAACTGTTACATTTCACTGTAGTACGTGGAGATATCCCCGTAAAAAGTATCGATGCAGCCTATATGGTAAACGATAAATTCGGTTATGTAAAAGTGAATAAGTTCGGAGAAACAACCTATCCGGAATTATTGATTGCACTGGCCAAACTGAATCAGGAAAACTGCAAAGGATTAATTATCGACTTACGCGGAAATACAGGAGGATATATGGCTGCAGCCATACAGATGGTCAACGAATTCCTTCCAAACAACCGACTGATAGTGTATACAGAAGGAAGAAAATCGCCACGTGAAAACTACAGTTCCAACGGAACCGGAAGCAGTCAGGATATGCCGCTTATTGTACTGATGGACGAAGGTTCTGCTTCTGCAAGCGAAATCTTTGCCGGAGCCATTCAGGACAACGACAGAGGAACCATCATCGGCCGCCGTTCGTTTGGAAAGGGACTGGTACAGCAGCCTATTGAGTTCAGCGATAAATCGGCCATCCGCCTGACTATTGCACGCTATTATACTCCTTCGGGACGCTGCATACAGAAACCTTATGAAAAAGGAAAAGAAGCAGAATACGAACTGGATATTCTTACCCGATACGAACACGGTGAGTTTTTCTCTGCCGACAGCATCAAACAGAATGAGAACGAAATTTATCATACCAGCCTGGGAAGATCTGTATACGGAGGAGGAGGTATCATGCCGGATATCTTTGTTCCGCAAGATACCATTGGTATGAATTCTTACTTCAGAACTGCTGCAACCCGCGGACTTATTATCCGTTACTCATTCGAATATACAGACCAGAACCGCACTAAACTGCAGCAATATACCACAGCCGCAGAGATGGAAAAATTCTTGAAAACTCAAGGGCTGTTGAATAAGTTCGCCTCTTTTGCAGAAAAGAAAGGATTAAAACGACGCAATATCCTTCTGTATAAGGCCAAAAATCTTTTTGAGCTGAGTCTTTACGGAAACATCATATACAACATGTTGGGTATAGAAGCCTATACTGAATATATGAACTTAAGTGACAATACAGTGCTTAAAGCAATAGAAGTGCTTGAAAAAGGAGAATCTTTCCCTAAAGCTCCGGAAGAAAATACAGAAAACGTAGCTCAGAAAAAAAATGACAGCAACAAAGCGTGAATGGCGCACACTGATTGCGCAAAAGAAAAAGACATATACTTCTGCACAATTAACCCAATGGTCTTCCAGTTTGCTTTCGAAACTGGAAGACCATCCGGTTTTTTGCCAGGCGAAAACCGTACTCATGTACTATGCTCTTCCCGATGAAGTACAGACCCAGGCATTTGTAGAACGATGGAGTAAATCGAAGAATATTATCCTCCCAGTAGTAAAAGGGAATGATCTGGAGTTGCGCTTTTATGAAGGAAAGGACAGTCTGAAAAAGGGGGCTTATGGAATAGAAGAACCCAACGGCAGAAGACTGACCAATTATAATGACATAGAACTGGCAATCATCCCCGGAGTGTCTTTCGACAGGGAAGGAAACCGGCTGGGACGTGGGAAAGGATATTACGACCGGCTTTTACCCCAACTGTCGGCTTACAAAATCGGTATCTGCTTTCAGTTTCAGGTAACTCCCCTACTCCCTACAGAACCTTTTGACATTTTAATGGATGAAGTGTGGACCGAGAACGGATGTATCAGCAAAACACAATATTCACAATAACCTGGGAGCCGACCTTCTCGTTTAAACTACGTACCAGAAGTTCTCTTCCCATCATCAGTTCCTGGCGAAGCACAGAAGAAGAAAGTTGCACATAAAGCGTCTGATTCTTTATATACAGATTCATGGTGTAGCGGGTAATTGTTTCCCCCACTACATCTTTCCATGCATCGACCAACCGATACTCGTTCAAAGGTGTTTCCAATCCCTGCTGACGCAAGAGCCTCCGTATCACATCACCTATCTGCTCTGTATTATTCCGCTTCATTAGTTTTCTTCTTTGCTACGTTCCACTACCGTTCCGCTTTCTACCTCAAACACGGCATAATCACCGTCTAACTTGTGCAATATTTTATCCAAATGTTCCCTATTCGTATCGGTAATGAAAATCTGACCGAAATTATCTCCTGAAACAAGTTTCACAATCTGCTCTACTCTCAAAGCATCCAGTTTGTCAAATATATCATCCAGCAATACTAAAGGAGTGGTCTGGCTTCCCGTACGCTTCAGGAAATCGAACTGAGCCAGTTTTAACGCAATCAGGTATGTTTTGTTCTGACCTTGCGAACCTTCTCTTTTAATCGGGAATTCACCCAATTTCATAATCAGATCATCTTTATGTACTCCCTTTAAAGAATACCCCATGATACGGTCGCGCTGACGGTTCTCCTTCAACAAAGTCAGAAGATCGGCCTGCTCCAAATGCGATTCATAAGAAAGACTGACCTGCTCACGGTCTTGAGAAATATAAGAATAGTACGATTGAAAGACCGGAATAAATTCATCTATGAATTCTTTCCGCTTGCGATACACCACAGCACCTGCAGCAGCCATCATTTCTTCCCAGACCAGCATCAGCTCATCATCCGGCTCCATATCCGCCTTCAGCAGTGTATTCCGCTGCTGCAAAGCCTTGTTGTAACGAATCAGTGCATCCAGATACTCACGGTCGAACTGAGAAATCACCACATCCATAAACCGGCGACGTTCTTCACTTCCTCCACCTATTAATATCGAGTCGGCAGGAGAAACCATTACCAGAGGAATCAAACCGATATGATCGGACAGACGGGAGTATTCTTTCTTATTTCTCTTGAACTGTTTTTTCTGTTTACGCTTCAATCCACAATACACCTCTTCGGGCTCTCCATGATCTGTCTCATAAAAACCCTGTATCACAAAAAACTCATGTCCGTGTTGTATGTTTTGAGAATCGATAGGATTCGTTGCACTCTTACAGAACGACAGATAATATACAGCATCCATCAGATTTGTCTTTCCCATGCCATTCTTACCAATGATACAGTTCAGTTTGCGGGAAAAAGACAGTTCAACTTCTTCTAAATTTTTATAACTTAATATCGAGATGCGTTTCAACCACATAAATTCAATCTATTTCGAAAGACAAAAATACGAATAAAAGGAAGATTGAAAAAAAACATGTCTTCAAATTTCATTTATATATAGAAATAAATTACTTTTGCTGACCAAAATAGGTCTATAACAGAAAAATAATAAAACGAATATAAAAATGACTGAAAAAAAACACACTCAAGATCCTTTGAATGTAGATGAAGCATTGAGCACTTCTGAAGCATTCCTTCTTAAGAACAAAAATCTATTGTTGGGCATCGTTGCAGCAATTGTAGTAATAGTTGCCGGTGTATTGGGTTACAAACACTTTATTTCTGCACCGAAAGAACTGAAAGCTGCAGAAGCTATTTTCAAGGGTGAACAATATTTTGGAGCTGATAACTATGAAATTGCCTTGAATGGCGACAGCACTGGTTATGCAGGTTTCGTGAAATTAGCAGACGAATTCAGCGGAACTGACGCAGGAAACTTGGCTAATGCATATGCCGGAATCTGCTATGCTCAGTTGGGCAAATACGAAGATGCCATCAAATTCCTGGATAAATTCAGTGCAGACGACTATTTTGTAGCTCCGGCTATCATCGGAACTTTGGGTAACTGCTATGCTCAGGTTGGTCAGTTAGACAAAGCTGCTGCTACTTTATTAAAAGCAGCCGACAAGGCAAACAGCGTATCACTGAGTCCTATATATTTGCTGCAGGCTGGACAGATCCTGGAAAAACAGGGTAAGAACGCAGAAGCAGTAGAAGCTTACAAGCAAATCAAAACTAAATATGCCAACTCTTATCAGGCAATGGATATTGATAAATATATCGAACGAGCTTCTATTAAATAAAATATTATAAACTGAGAATGAGAAATTGAGAATCGGAAAAAGAGAAGGTTTTCCTTCTGCTTTTCCATTCTCAATTTCTCATTTTATTTTTCAAATACCTATTTATATATGGCAACAGCTTATCACAATCTATCAGATTACGATTTCAACTCTGTACCTGATGCTTCAAACATGCGTTTTGGCATTGTTGTTTCCGAATGGAACAGTAACATCACCGGAGCTTTGCTCAATGGAGCAGTAAACACCTTGAAAAAGCATGGAGCAAAAGAAGAAAATATCCTTGTTCAAACAGTTCCGGGAAGTTTCGAACTGACATATGGTTCGGCACAAATGATAAAAAGTGGAAAAGTGGATGCAGTAATCGCTATCGGCTGCGTAGTTCGCGGAGATACTCCACATTTTGATTATGTATGTGCAGGAACTACCCAAGGCATTGCACATCTGAATGCAACAACCGATGTACCAGTGATTTACGGACTGATTACAACCAATAATATGGAGCAAGCAGAAGACCGTGCAGGTGGAAAATTAGGCAACAAGGGAGATGAATGTGCAATTACTGCAATAAAAATGATCGATTTTGTTTGCAAATTAAAAAAATAGTTGTACCTTTGCATCGCAATTGAGAGAAACACTAACACTTAAGATTGCGAATGGGCAAATACCAGAGTGGCCAAATGGGGCAGACTGTAAATCTGCTGGCTTACGCCTTCGGTGGTTCGAATCCATCTTTGCCCACTGAGATTGCGGAAGTAGCTCAGTTGATAGAGCATTAGCCTTCCAAGCTGAGGGTCGCGGGTTTGAGCCCCGTCTTCCGCTCTCTTCTTTGAAAAATTGTGTTGGGCAAGTACCAGAGTGGCCAAATGGGGCAGACTGTAAATCTGCTGGCTTACGCCTTCGGTGGTTCGAATCCATCCTTGCCCACTTAAAATTGCGGAAGTAGCTCAGTTGATAGAGCATTAGCCTTCCAAGCTGAGGGTCGCGGGTTTGAGCCCCGTCTTCCGCTCTTCAAAGGATTACAAGTTTCTTGTAATCCTTTTTTTATTCTACTTGCAAACAACACACATAAAAATAACTCATCTGAAACCAAGGCTAAAAGCCCCCCTTTTGAATCATTGTTTCATAAAAAATGCGACTTGTATCGCAAGCGAATGATACAAGTCACATAAGCACACGATACTTGTATCAAAGGCCAATGATACAAGTATCGTAATTCTACTATCTACAGCTACCTCCAATAAACTATCTTCCTGTAGCCTGCAAGTACTCTCTTTTACTTAATTCATAATTTGTATAGGCCTCAACATATTTATCCCGACTCTGTTGATACAATGTTTGTGCATCAAGCAATTCGCTCATTGTAGCAGTTCCTGCCGAATAATAATCCATATTCAATCTTAAATTTTCCGAAGACTGCTCTACTGAAAGAAGCGCAATTTCTGCCTTCCTATAAGAATCATTCAAGGTATTCCATACATTCTGCATACGGATAACCAACATTTCGCTGTTATCGTTCAACAGGTTTTCTGCGTTTTTTACCTGCTATTTATGTTTTTTGATAGAATGCGTACCACCCCACCATCCTGATATAGGAACAGATACAGTTACAAATCCCATATAGAACGATTGATCCTGTCCCATTACAAAGTTATCATACACCAGTCCGCCACCAATTGCTACCGTTGGAAGATTCTTGCCTACAGCCATTTTATATTGAAGCTTGCTTGCCTGTAAGTTCTGCTTCAAAAGGCCATACTCATTTGTCCTTTCAACAGCATCAGTATGATTACAAAATAAAGTCTGGGGTGATTCTGACAGATGTTCTTCTACCACAAATGCCACATCAATACTATCCGATTTTGCACCAATGTACTGTCCTAAAAGACTTAATGAAACATTCAACGAATTTTCAAGTTGAATTTTACCACTCAATAGGCACTATAAATTGATGTATGCCAGCGGGACATCCCTTCACCAATTTTCTCCAGATAACTGTCTATAATCACAATGGAATTGTCGACTATCATACCCAATGTCACAATCAGTGCTGCAAGCGTAACGGTATTCAATTCTATACCCAAAGCATAAAACAATCCCAATGAGATAAAGATTGCAATCGGAATGGTAGATGCAGCAACCAAAGCAACACGCATCGGTAATAAAAGCATCACAACCACCACTACAGCCACAATAGCTATTACAAGTTCATGCAAGAAATTTTCCACACTATCGCCTACTACCTGCGCCTGATTGGTGACAAGATACATTTCCACTTCAGAAGGTATTTCTTTCTTGAATTCTTCAAGTACCTTATTTACATCTTCACCCATTTTTACAATGTTCTTGCCTTTCTTCGTTTCAATACTCAACAAGATACATTTGGTGCCATTGTTTTTTATGTAACTGTCGGCATGAGGATACTCCTTCACCACCCTTGCAATATCTTTAAGGCGAATATTATTACCGTCTAAATCGGAATAAACAATCTGCTGCTGTACATCATAAATCGTATTATAAGATTTGTCTACATGTACAGGAAGAATATAGTCGGGGGTCTGAATCCGTCCTCCTGTAGTCACAAATCCTTTGGCAAACAGTTGTGAGGCAACAATTTGCTCATTCAAGCCATATTGTGTCAGCTTAGCAGGATCGAGATAAATAGAAATCTGTTCCTTCCGTTCTCCACTTACAGTAAGACGTCCTACACTATTTACATTTCTCAAACGATCTTTCAGATTATCCATATAGTCCGAAAGCTCCCGATAGGTTTTATCCTTACTTTCCATTATAAGCAGCATAGCCGATGTATCTCCGAAATCGTCCATCACTTGTACCGCAAGGACATTTTGAGGAAGTTGTGATTTAAATGCTGCTATACCATGTTTGAACTTACTCCAAAATTCATCCTTATTATTCAGCTCATCTACAAGTTCTACCTGAATAAACACAAGTCCGTCACGGGTAGTAGAAAATGTTTTTTCTTTTTTTACCTCTTTATAGGTGAATATATAATCTTCCAGCGGCTTTGTGACTTGCTCTAACATTTCGTCCACCGTATTCCCCGGAGCTGCAGCTATTACGATACCCTGGCGAATCGTAAAATCCGGGAATTCATTTTTCTACATCTGAGGCAGACTATATACCCCAAATGCTACCAGACAGGCCACTGGAATTCAAAAGCTTTCATTCTTTGGGAAATATGTAAAACGCTTATTCGGAGTATCTCCAAAAGAATATAGAGAAAATCTCAATTTAAAATCTCAACAAGAAGAATTGACCCTATAAAAAGATTCAACTTCAAAAGAAGATTCATTTTTAACCATCACTTCACAGAAAAAGGTTCCGATGATTTCTCCAGATCACCGAAACCTTTTCTTATTTATGGCATTTTAAAAACTTGTTATCAGCAAGCCTTAAAGCTCATATCCAATCCTTTTACAGAGTGAGTCAACGCTCCTACAGAAATAAAGTCAACACCACACTCTGCATAGTCGCGTAAAGTATCGAATGTAATACCGCCTGATGATTCCAACTCATAGCGACCACCTACCATTTCTACAGCCTTCTTTGTATCAGCTGGTGTAAAGTTGTCCAGCATAATGCGGTCTACACCACCTAAATCGAGCACTTGCTGCAATTCATCGAAATTACGTACTTCGATTTCAATCTTCAGATTCTTACCTTTTTCCTTGCAATATTCCTTCGCACGAGTAATGGCTTTATCAATACCTCCGGCAAAATCCACATGATTATCTTTCAACAGAATCATATCGAACAGACCGATACGGTGGTTTACCCCTCCACCGATTTTCACAGCCATCTTTTCCAAAATACGCATACCCGGAGTTGTCTTTCTGGTATCCAATACACGGGTTTTAGTTCCTTCCAGACGCTCTACATATCTGTGAGTCATAGTAGCAATACCACTCATTCGCTGCATGATGTTCAGCATCAGACGCTCTGTCTGAAGCAAAGACTGAATCTTTCCTTCCACTACCATAGCCACATCACCTGGTTTTACATGAGTACCATCCTGGATAAAGACTTCTACCTTCATGCTTGGGTCGAAACGCGCAAATACTTCCTTGGCAATTTCAATACCAGCCAGAATACCTTCTTCCTTAATCAGAAGTTTCGACTTTCCCATTGCATCGGCAGGGATACACGACAACGTAGTATGGTCACCGTCACCTATATCTTCGGCAAACGATAAATCAATCAAACGATCAATCAGGTCTTTTACAACTTTCTCGTCCATTTTCTATTCTGTTTTTAAATGATTATTTATAAAGCAAAGGTACATATTATTTTCTTATCTCTTTCTCCGAATTAAAAATATAAACTATGAAGGCGTACATCTACATAGTAATATATAGATATACGCCTTTATCGAAGAGACCTTTTTTGCTTTCTATCTTTTAATTCAATCGGATATTAATTTCACCATAACATGGCAGGGCTTCCAGTGTTTTACAGAAGTTTCCCCATGCTATTTCAGGATAATCCCAACGATTATTTATATAAAGTTTAAGTGTTCCTTCCTCTGCTTTATCCATTCTGCATGCTACAGATGCATCGGGCGAGATAACAGAAAGTTCATGGTTCAAAGTACAAAGGGTATAATAATAAATATTCTCCTTCATACCTTTTGCTATTTGAGTCAGCGGTGTATTGCAAGCAGCACCTTTATCCGACCAATAATAATAATTATGCGTATCCATCACCCAAGGTTGTTCCGGACGCTCACCATACAAAGGCTTATAGACATTATAGAGTGAAACTGTACCCTCATTTCCAGACAATTCACCTTCCGGATAGTAATCCCAATATCCTTTCCGTTTCCAATCCAATGTCTTTATATCATCGTTTACCCAGAATAAAAGACCTGTTTCACGCAAAAAGCCATTAGGCAATCTGTCTGTCGTATAATTTACAGAAAGTTCTCCAGAAGCTGTCACCTTGATTCTGAAACTTACTTTTATATCTTTATATGTACCTTTTAAAGTTACATACACACAGTTTCCATCTTCATGATATGAGAAAGATGTTTTCTTCCATTCAGTTTCCAATACAGCATAATGATCTGCAATTTTCCGGACCTCTGCTCCAGAAAGATGATTCAAATTGATATATGCATTCAAAAACGGACCTTTCTGTATCAATACCTCATCACCCACCTTCGCATTTACAATGAGTCCGGTTTCTTTATCAAAAGGTATTTCAAAATTATTACCTTTCACAAAAACCTTTTCTGCATCTTCACTTATAGACAATGCTCCTGAAATCTGTGCAGCAGGCAACTGAACCTCCTCACGGCCCAATACCAACTGATATTTATCTATCAAAGAGTTGTCTTTTGAATAAAATTCTATCTGTACTAGTTCTCCTTCTTCCCATACTTTTTCCGGAATAATCAGTGTTCCTTTCTGATGAGGATCTACTGCCGACAGTATAGCTTCCCCCTGTTGCCCTTTATACGTATAAACGGCCTTTATTTCATTCAGATTGGTATGGTCAAAACGGTTATATACAGTCAATACAACAGGTTGTCCAGCAGTATATGCTACCTCTCTTTCTGTCATTAAACGCACCGGAGAATATGCTTTTTTAGTCGACCAAAATTCCGGTTTCTTTCTTCTCCAGACATCCACAATTCCCCATTCTCCATACCCGACACAATTTCCACGGAAACCTTCCGGCTTGGCGGTATGTGCAAACTCTTTCCAGTATGCTTCTCCCACTTTAGGTTCCGGCAAAGCAAAAGTTTCATCAATATACCCCCAAATGGCTCCTCCCAAGCCACCACGGGCATCAAATAATCCGCTCCACATCATGTCAAGAGATTTTCCCCAAAATTCACGTATATTAGGATCTGTCCGTAAAGTAGCATACGTATAACATGCCGGATGTGCCCATTCATCGAAGACAACCGGAATACCTTCGCCCTGGAATCCACGAGTCACCTTACCCCATTGTTCCAAATTGCCATATACATCTTGGTAATGCATACTCAAGATATCAAAAATCTTCTTGTCTGCCGGAACTGTACCCGGATAACTAAATATAACCGGACGTGTACGATCAGTCTTTTTTACCCAATCATAGCAAAGTTGGAAATTAGTACCATACATACTTTCATTGCCAATACTCCAAAACAAGATAGACGGATGTGAACGAAAAGCTTTTACCATTTCCTGACATTGTCCCAAATAACGATGGGTATAAGCCGTATCATTTTGAGTACGTCCCGGAGCATAATTTTTCTGACGATGTGTATCCACAAAACAAACAGCCGACTCGCTTTCCACATAAATACCATAACGGTCACAATACTGAAGGAAGCGTTCAGTTGGAGGATAATGTGAAGTTCTTACAAAGTTCATATTTGCTTCTTTAAAGAGTACCACATCCAAACTGTCCAACTCGGCAGAAGTGGTACGCCCCAGTTTTGGATGGATATCGTGCCTGCAAGCTCCACGCAATTTTACCTGTCTACCATTAACCAGCATCCTGTCGCCCGATACTTCTACCTCACGGAATCCTACCGAACGGGAAAAAACAGTTTGTACTTTTCCATCTTTTTGAAGTGAAACTTTCAATGTATATAAATGAGGGTGTTCGGCATCCCATTTCAGGGGATTAGATATATTAAATGAATACTCATTTTCCCCAACCTTCAGCAAGCGTTTATTTTCAGGAAGTCGGACCTCTTTTCCATCGGGAGCAATCAGACTGAAAACAACATCAGCACCCAAAGAGCCTTCATACACACATTTTACCCGCAACTCTGCATCTTTATATAAAGAATCCAAGTCTGTTTCTACATAAATATCATGCAAATGGTTTTCCGGCATCGCAAATAACGTTACGTCCCGAAGAATTCCCCCTATCGGATGATGTGCATATCCGGAAGCATACGATATTTCATCCAGTCTGTCGGTTACCTCCAAAACGATTTCATTCTTCCCTCCTATTTTTAAGAATGAAGTCACATCTGTTTCCCATCGGGTAAATCCACCCCAATGTTCTCTTACAAACTTCCCGTTTATCTTAAGACGCGCATAACTATACACCCCATCAAAACGTAATATCACCCGCTTTCCCGCATACTCTTTGGGAACCACTATTCTTTTTCTGTACAAAAAAGGCTTATCATGTTCAATAGCATAGCCCTGCATAGCTACTTCTCCGGGAACTTCAACTTTCGTCCATTTACTTTTTGCCGAATACTTCAATTCCCATTCCCCATTCAGAGACAGTATCGGACTCTCTACTGTTATCACTTTATCAGGTAACCAATATGTATGATGTTCGGCAGAACTGTTTGCACCACTTATTATATTCGGGGCTATACACATACAGGCAATGACCATCCCCCATTTCAAGTTGTTTTTCATCGTATACTATCTGTTTTTTATTTGTTTTATAAGAGCAAAATTATAGTATTTTCTCTGCCCAAATATATTCAAAAAAAATTCTATTTTACACAAAACGGAAGAGTATGAATATAAAGATATACTATACGGAAGTATGTTCGTATTCTATCTTACGAGGAGAAAAACCCATAAACTGTTTAAAAATTCTGGAAAAATATTGAGGAGAGCGAAACCCACACTGAAAACTGACCTCTTTCACCGAAAGATTGGAAGTTTTTAATAAATAAAATGCTTTATTCACCCGAATCTGATTCAGATAATCTACAGGTGTAATATTAAGATTCTGCGAAAAAAGATAACGTAAATATCGCCCACTTACTCCGGCATATAAGGCAACTTCATCCATGGTCACATTCAGAGAGTAATGCTGATACATATAATCAATCGCTTTTTTCAATACTGCATTTCCACAACCCGAAAAAAGTTGTTCTTTTACATAACGGTAAATTAGAATCTGTAGCTCAATGTAAAGCAATATCACCTGATAGTCATAATAAAAAGGTTTGGTTTGCAGTTCATTAATAATTTCCTGAATAACCCTTACCATACGAATATCATTCACAATCTTCATCACTTTATGCTTTCCTGAAAATAAAAAAGAAGTAAAAGACATATTATTATGATCTTCCGCTTCCATATCCAATACAAAACGTGAAAACAACTCTGGAAGAAACTCCAATTGCATCAATTGTGTTCCTTTATGCCCAGCTTCGAACTTATGTTTTACATTAGGAGTAATAAACATCAGCTCTCCTTCACGAAAAGTAATACTTTCCTGTTCCAAATGCAGAATACAACTCCCTTTTTTTACATAGTTAATCTCAATACGCAAATGGCAATGTGGACCATAGGTTTCTCCTGGTATAAAGGAAATCAAGCGAAATACATCCGCCAATCGTTTTCCTTTAAGTCCCCGAATATCATGTCCCAGCAAAGCTGAAAACGAAAAAGCACTTATATTATCCATCAGTCTTTTAATAAATCTTTATAGTAAAAATACAGATAATATCAATCTCCACAAACAGTAAGGGAATTTTATTCACTTACAGATAAAACAAAGATACCCCGGTATTGCCTTCACTCAAAAGCTTGCTTTTGGCTTGGCACTACTCTCACCTTTCACTATCTTTTCAGAAGACAGGAGGCGGTTCGGTATTGCCTTCACTCAAAAGCTTGCTTTTGGCTTGGCACTACTCTCACCTTTCACTATCTTTGCATAAAATATTATAACTGATACTCACTATATGAAATTTACATTGCTCGTCGTAGGAAAGACTGTAGAAAAACATTATATCGCTGCCATCAACGACTACACCGAACGTACCAAACATTACACTTCGTTCGATATTGAAGTAATTCCGGAACTGAAGAATACCAAAAGCCTCAGCATGGAGCAACAGAAAGAGAAAGAAGGAGAGCTTATTCTGAAAGCTTTGCAGCCGGGAGATGTGGTAGTACTGCTGGACGAGCATGGCAAGGAATTCCGCTCTATTGAGTTTGCCAACTGGATAGAACGGAAAATGCATACCGTAAACAAGCGGCTGGTATTCATTATCGGCGGACCTTATGGCTTTTCCCAAGCCGTTTATGGGGCTGCACAGGAAAAGATTTCCCTGTCGAAGATGACTTTCTCCCATCAGATGATCCGACTGATTTTTGTGGAACAACTTTATCGGGCTATGACAATTCTGAACAACGGCCCGTATCATCACGAATAAAACCTCACCGGGTGCTTCTGCGCATCTGCCTAAGCACCTGCTTCTGTGCATCTGTGATGCGGTAAGATTCTATCATTTTCTGAATAGACTTATTATAGGTAAAGTCATCCAAATGGCTGTATTGCAGATAATGCAGCGTTTTTTCGGGAAACTTAACCATGCAGACCGAAAGTGCCCAGGCTACTGCCATCTTTACATAATATCCTTCGTGACTGATACGGTCGTACTCCAGTAACAATTCATCAATATATTCCGGTTCTATAAAATAAGTCATCGACATCACTACACCGAAACGGATTTCATACTCTTCTTTGGCATGCATCCAGCCTAGCAGATACTCCCATAGTGATTGGCGATGTTTTTCTACGAATCTCTTCCCACCTGCAAACTTAAATGTATCACATACCGACCAGCTGTTAATGAGACGGACAAAACGGGATACACGGTTCAGATAACATTCCAGTTTCTCATCAGGGCGAATATACCCCAATACCATTCCCTGCAACATACGTTCTTCCATATAGAAAGTACCGGCAGTCTCAAGATAATCCGTCCAATCTTCCCTTTTTGCGATGCAAGCAGCCAGTTTGCGCAAATCGGGAATCCGGATGCCCAATATATGCTCTACTCCCGGATGCAACCCTTTTGTAAAAGGCTTATTACCATATTCCGAGAGGTGCAGCAAATGTTCCTTTACGGTCTTCCCGTCCAAACGATACTCTTCCATAACGGTTTATTTTTCAGAAATAAAAAAAACAGCCAAGGTCTGCCGTTATTACCTACGACTACCACCTCGGCTGTTTTCCTTATATTATCTATATTTTAATACACTTCTACTTTGTTGGCCAGTGCTTTACACTTATCGCGCAATGCATCAAGGTCTCCATCGTTTTTATCGTAGCATACCACTACTCCCATACGGCGGTTCAACTTAGTATAAGGTTTTCCGAAGATACGAAGATACGTATTAGGCTGCGAACAAACCAACTCTTCTCCACGATAGCGCGGTTTTTCCTGGCTGGCAATAGGCGACAAGATGACTGCACTTGCTCCAATGTGTTCCTGAGTAATACCCGGAATAGGCAATCCCAATACCGCATACAGATGAAGTTCAAATTCATTCAAGTTCTGAGTATTGGCCAACGTAACCATACCAGTATCGTGCGGACGAGGAGAAAGTTCGGAGAAATAAACTCCATTTTCATGACTCAAGAAAAACTCTACTCCCCAAAGACCAGCTCCGGTCAAAGCTTCTGTTACCTTGGCAGCCATTCGCTGTGCTTCTGCCAAATGTTCCGGAGCGATGTGTGCCGGCTGGAAACTTTCACGATAGTCTCCACCTTTCTGCACATGACCAATTGGCGGGCAGAACAAGGTCGGACCATTCTTCTGGGTAACAGTCAGCAGAGTAATCTCGCTGTCGAACTTGACAAACTCTTCTACAATCAGTTCCTTGATATCACCACGGCTTCCGCTACAGCCATATGCCCAAGAGTATTCCAGATCTTCCGGACCCTTGGCTACCGACTGTCCTTTTCCCGATGATGACATCAGCGGTTTGATGACACACGGATAACCGATTTCTTCTGCTGCTTCCTTCAGTTCTTCTAAAGAAGTTGCATAAAAATACTTTGCAGTCTTCAAGCCCAGTTCCTTAGCCGCCAGATCGCGAATCGCCTTACGGTTCATGGTATAATTTACGGCACGCGCACTTGGAACCACCTGAACACCTTCTTTTTCCAAATGATACAATCGTTCCGTACGGATTGCTTCAATTTCGGGAACAATAATATCCGGATGATATTTTTCTACCACTTTATCAAGTGCATCTCCATCCAGCATACTGAAGACTTCGCAAGCATCTGCTACCTGCATAGCCGGTGCACCTGCATACGAATCACACGCTATTACGTACTGTCCCAAACGTTGAGCTGCTATTACAAACTCTTTTCCCAATTCTCCGGAACCCAGCAAAAGTATTTTCTTAGTCATATTCGTTTCAAGTTTTTTGATCCTTCTTTGCACAAAGGTAAGAAAATATTTCCTTATTAAAGACAATACATCTTACGATTATTACAGTTCCATCATCGGAATATAAGGCAGATTAAGGAAAAATACACCTCCCAACAGTACAGCAAGAATCCATAACACGATAAGTACAACCTTGGTCACTGTCGACATAGGGCGCCATACATGGAAACTCTGCATAATAACCTGAAGCAAGCCTACCATCGGAATACCTACTGCAAAAAGCCCGCACAAGGCAAAACCGACAGAGGCAGCAGGTACACTGTTTATCAGTTCCCAGTTAATCTCCGGACTTATATAATAAAAGGCTGCCGGAATACTGGCTATCAACCCAGTAGCGACCATCAGCATGGCAAACAACACCACAAATCCGGCCAGCAACACAGGGGCACAACAAATGGCCAGAACCACAAGCAGGAACTTAATGACAAATCCAGCTATCTGCACAATGGCATTACCCAGCTGCGCCAATACAGAACGAGGCTTTTCCGACTGTACATAATGGTTCACCTTTTCAAATCCATCGGTCACCGTTTTCCCTATATTCTCCACATTGATAGGCTGTCCCTTCATCTGCAGTTTCTCTGTAGCCGTATGAGCTGCCGGAATCACAATCCATGCTATCAGATAGGCCACGATAAGGAAATTAAAAAAGAATCCAAGGAACAAAACTCCCAGACGTACCCAGGTTACATCCATCCCGAAATAATCGGACAATCCGGAAAGCACACCACCCAGAATACGGTCGTCCGGGTTACGGAACAATTTGCGTTTGATTTCTTCCTTCGGTGTATGAGGAGCAGAAGCAGTTGAAGAAGTTTCACTTTCGCCGGTTTCCCAATCTTCCGGTTTACCCATACGGGCTATTACTTCTTCTACGTTCTCCAATGTAATTACCTGTTGTCCGGAGCGGATATATTCATTAAAAATTTCTGCAATACGTATCTCTATATCGCGTACCATTTCTTCCGCCCCCTCTTCCTTACGGAAATGATAACGGAGGTTGTTCAGGTAGTTATCCAACAGTTTATAGGCATCTTCATCAATATGATATACCGTGCCACCCAAATTAACAGTCAGTGTTTTTTTCATTGTATTTTACAGTTAAAAGTTTTGTTCTTAAATGATTTACAGTATCCGAAAGTTCATCCCATGCAGTCTGTAGCCCTGCCAGAAACTCCTCCCCTTTGGGAGTCAGTTTGTAATACTTGCGGGGAGGTCCCTGAGTCGATTCTACCCACTCGTACGACAACAGTTCGTCATTCTTCAGTCGGGTAAGCAACGGGTAAAGTGTTCCTTCCACCACAATAAGCCGGGCTTCTTTCAGATTCTGTATGATATCCGAAGCATACGACGGCTCCCGATGAAGCAGCAAGAGGATACAATATTCCAGCATCCCTTTGCGCATTTGCGATTTTACATTATCTACATTCATAGTTTCTGAGTTTGCTTATTTGTATGGCACAAATATATGTATTATATCAATACCTTGTATTGCAAGGTACTTTTATTTTATATAAATTAACATGTTAAACAAGTCGCAAACCAAAGAAGCAATACAGATAAACCGTACATTTGCAGCCAACAGAAACCTTTAAAACAAAAACTATGTACAGTATACGTCAAGCTACTTATGCCGATATACCTCTGATACACGAGATGGCTGCAAATGTATTTCCGGAAACCTACAAAAACATTCTTACTCCGGAACAAATCGAGTATATGATGGAATGGATGTACTCCCTTGAAAACCTCCGAAAGCAGATGGAAGAAGAAGGACACATCTATTATCTTGCTTTCAAAGACGGCGAAGCGGCCGGATATGTTTCCATCCAGCAGGAAGGAGAATCCCTTTTCCATCTTCAGAAAATCTATGTCCTCCCCCGCTTCCAGAAAGACCGGATAGGGAAAAAGCTGTTCGAACAAGCCATTGCCGGCATCAAAGCACTACACCCCGCCCCTTGTCGCATGGAACTGAATGTAAACCGGCACAATCCGGCTCTTGGATTTTATGAGCACATGGGGATGAAAAAAGTCAGCGAAGGAGACTTCCCGATAGGAAACGGATACTACATGAACGACTACATCATGGGATTGGACTTGCAATAAAGTATATTCTTTACCCATATAGTCGGAAAGTCCGAAAAAATTAGAACTGAACTGCAATCGGCGACGTCGGCTACACAACCGGCACCGCCGTTTTTACAATCAACGACGTCGATTATAGAAACGACGTCGCCGGATAAAGCTATTCACCTGTATAGTTCAGCCCTTCTATATACAGCAGGTTCTTACTTTTATTTGTATCGGAATTCTTATTTAACCCGCAACTGCATCCATTATCCCGAATAAATCTCTATTTTTGCACTCTTACAATTATTCAGAACAAAACAGGAAAGAAGCAACACAGGAAATCATGATTAAAAGATACCTCTGCATTACATCAGGCATCGTTTTTCTAGCTTTAGGGATTATCGGAATATTTATCCCTCTGCTGCCTACTACCCCTTTCCTGCTTCTTTCAGCCGCCTTATTTTTCCAAGGTTCTCCACGTTTGTACCGATGGCTGCTCAACCATAAACAATTGGGACCCTATATCCGCAATTTCAGAGAAGAGCGTTCCATTCCTTTGCGAGCTAAAATCCTGTCTATTTCATTATTGTGGATTACTTGTCTGCATTGCATCTTCTTCCTGCTTCCCGCCTGCTGGATGAAACTCCTGTTGGGGCTCATCGCCATCGGTGTCACCTGCTATCTGCTCTCGTTCAAGACAAAAAGATAAATTCAACTTTCCGATGCGTCTTATCTTTTATATTTCTCTGATAAGAACTCATTTTATAGAGGACTCATTCTTTCATCCAATCACATCACATCTTTCATTTTCCTTCTTAGCATATACTTTGAAGAAGTCTATCACATTCGGATAGAAATTTTCAAAGTTACCATATTTTGATTGCTCCTTTTCGTATTTTCTTAGCAGGCTGACCAATTCCGGCATCCATCTGAAATTTCGTTGCACTTGTTCTAGCAATTCGTTTTTTATTTCTTCCGGTTTGTATTTCTTATCCAACATATAACAGATAACTGCAGCACGGACAAGTGATTCATTTACCATTGTTTTCCAGTTATTGTAAGCCTGTCTTGACATACTCCATTGTGACGACCTAAACAAATCTGTTGCTGCAACTTCCATTTGCCTTACATATTCTGGATATTTGTTTTCATCCAAATAATGATTGATAAAAGAATGGTTAAATTCATGAATTAGTGTAGGCAGATATTCCTTGCTATACATTGGCATATCTTTTTTATCTACATAATAACCAACAATGGCAAAAACTTCCTTCATTTTGCCTGTCAGTTGTCTATTTACACCATAGTTTCCGCCACCATTACAGAATCCGATTATCACAGAAAAACTTTCTTGAGGTTCATTGCCATAAAAATCGGCATACCAGTTTATATCAAAATGATTAATAACATTATCCTGATAAGACTCAATACCTTTTGTATAAAAGTCTTTATGGGCATTGAAAAACTCATTGAATTTAGAGTCTTTATAAAAATTATTGAGATAAGACAGAAATTCACTCTTATCCACATCTTTCCATCTTTTCTCTAATGTAGGGATATCTTCCTCTATTAATGAAAGTATGCCATTACGGTTATCTAAATGTATAGCCATCGACATGACTGCATCAAAAGAAATTCTATACTTATTCCGAAGCTCTTGCATATACTGCACAGCTGGATGTTCTGTATTATCCTTAAAATAACAATCTATGTCTTTTATATATTGACCTGCCATATCCATCTTATATTCAGGAAATCCGGCTATACGGGACAAGATACTCATCAGTTCCACATTTTCATTTACCTGTGGAATTACAGACTGTGCCTTTACACAAAAACATGCAATAAACAAGGCAAAAATTAAAAGACTTTTTTTCATTTTGTCAACTGTGTTGATTCGTAAAATTTAGAAAGACTAATATAATAATCTATCTTGGAATTTGGCAATGTAAAATGTAGAGAGTTACCGAAATATACATCAGGGCATCCTGTTTCTCCTTCCACACTTGCAATGCCTAACTTCTTCATCGTATGAGCCAAAGTAGAAGCCCCGGAATAAGTTTTGTTATTTACCAGAATAGTTGTTTTACCATGATACAGATTAACTTCTTTCAAATTACTCTTGACGGGAATATCTTTTATCACAAAAAGTTCTCTGTCCGGCAAATTGCAGATTTGACTGTAAATCTCCGGATGTCTGCCTCTATTATAGATTTTAGAATATGAACTAACCTTTAACTGGCTTTCCGAATATAACGAATAGTCTGGATGTGGGAAATAGGAAATAAGCCTTTCCACACACTTACTTGAACCGCCTGTATTATTTCGTAAATCAATGGTTATATCCTTTATTTTTCTACGATGTATTTCCTTAAAAACTGAATCACAAAATGCCTTTAATTCAGCATCTTGAAATACATTGCGAATAGTGAGAGTTGCCTTTGTAAAATCGGAGGAGAAACTGCAACTGAAACTTTCAAGTTTTTTCTTAGATTGTCTTTCCTTAATGACCTTTAAGGCCACACTTTGCGGAACTCCTTCCATACGTATCTCTTCCATTTTATCTCCACGTTTTACCGTAAAATCATACGACTCGCCCCATCTGTACATGTACCATAACAACGGAGACCAATAGGCATTTACACTGCCTTCTTTTATGCCATTACCTTTCTCCGAGCCCCAAAGGCTATACATCCGTTCAAGTATATCTTTTGAACGGATACCGTTTATACCGAGAATCGTATCACCTTCACAAACTCCGGAATTATCAATCACTGGATATTCTACAATAAAGAAATCTCCAGATACTTTTATTCTCAATGGCATGGTATTACCATCTTTCTTTGCGTAAGCAATAAGGGTCTTGGTAATAGGTGGCAGCATCATGCTATGTCCATCCTTTATCTTTGCCATAAAAGGAGCTATTTTCAGATAAAAGTCGGATATGCTGATAGAATCAGTCAGTGAAGCCTTAATCTGTGCTTTATTGTTTTCATATTCTTTTCTTGACTGATAGAGATAAAGATCCGGGTGTACACATTCCAGGTTTGCACATAAAGTATCAAAATCAGCTATTTGCTGGGCAGAACTTAATTTTTGCCCAAAAGAGGCATTACATAAAAGCAAAAAAAGTAAACAATATATTATATATCTTCTATTCATTCTGTCATTTATCAGGTTAATACTATTTCTTAACTTGCTGAATATAGTTATAAATAGAAGTAAAATAAAACTTTTCATATTTTAATGTCTCCTATATAGTGAATAATTTCAGTAATTCGTAACAATGACAATCAATAAACTAATCATTCTTAAAGCAGTTTTTTTTCAAAGTACTATATTCATTTGAACATTTCTAGTGTGAGATAATAGTATTCCTATCATAACTTCCAACAAAATCCAACCTTCCATCTTTTAGTTTATAAAACCTGATGATATAATCCTTTAAAGGAACAAGTATAGTGTTATCACTATTTCCATATTTAAAAGAATATGGAATTGGAGATTTGACATGCACAAGTTCTTCTTTTATATATACTTTTGCAACATCATAATCAGAGAATTTCAATGAGTCAAATTTATTCTCTCTTTGATTTATCATCCATTGTGGATAGCCGTGGACATACCCAGTATGCGGAAAAACCACATAAAGGTCTCTTCCGGATGAATTTTTCATGTTCAATGGCTTGTTGTTTGTATCTGTCAGTACAGTAGGAACTTTGATGTGATAATAATCTATAAGTTCATTATAATAGTTACTTGATTCAGGTTCTGAATAAACGGTCAGATCAATGGTAAAAGGATTTATCTGAGCTATTTTGTCGAGATAGGAAGCAAGTGATTGAGAGCGGTTTTCATTATTGTGATCAAATCCGCATATGATCAAGAATTTATCCTGAGGATTATCTTGGATAACTTTGTATATATTTTCTGCCGATACAGAATCTCTGTTTTTATATGCATAACCGTCATAAGCATGTAATTTGAAACCTGTCTGAACAGCATTTCTTACAAGATTTGCCATACATGGTTCATTGGTATAGATACCCATTTCTCTTTCCGGATAAGTGATATCTGTATATTCAGGAGATAAAGCTTCCATAAAAAGATGTCTGTAACCATTGTCATATAAATCCTTCAACAAAGAGTTGATAAAAGTGCGATGTTGCGGATATAGATGCGCTTCATTGAACATGATTATCTTCTCGTCCAAAACATTCTTTAAAATAAAGCCGTTAGCATTTTCCGGATGAATTGCATCACTCAACATTTCACTTTGCTTGAGTTTTTGTGTAGGACTACGAAAAAGAAAATTTGTTCTGTCTTTTTCTAATATTCTGCCATTGAAAGTTTGAACCGTCATTAATGCCTGTCCGTAATAGTCACGAAACTCTGTTTTTACATGAGTACTATCCAATTGTATTTTATGTTCCGTTTCCCAAAAATCCATATTGTTTTTCCATGCTTCGCGCATATAATCAAACGACCATAAAGGGTTATTATAATCAATGCTTATTGATTGTGCAGCAATTGTACTGCAATAAAATAATACGATTGACCAAAGCGAAAAAAATTTATTCATAATTGTATTTTTTATGGCATTAAAACAATAGGCGGCTTATATTCTTCAGTTTTATCTCATAATTTCAGAAAAAGCCATCTCCAAAAGAAGACTTCCTCTGGAAATGGCTTTCAAGCATTTTTACTTCATCTTATTACAAGGAAGCAGCGCCTCCGTTTTACTTCAATTTCAGCACCACGATACGGTCTGTATCCGGAGTAAGCGAAGCTGTATGCAATACGATACCTCCCTTGACGGTTTCACGGCTTACTTTTTCACCGGAATCGAACAGATAGGCATCAGTTACCTTGTCATTTAAGGGGAGCGTAATCAACTTGGGCATCTTGTCAGAAAGAATATGTACATAAAGAGTATTTCCCTTTCGGGTAGTCGTACCCCAATCGGCAGTCATCACATCACCTGCTTCTGTTCCATACACAGTCTCTCCATATTTCTTCATCCATTCTCCCATTCCTTTCAGACGCTCTACAGCTACTGCCGGTAATTCCCCGTTCGGCTGCGGGCCGATATTCATCAAAAGGTTAGCTCCCTTACCAGCCGCACGTACCAGCAAACGAATCAACGTAGGAACAGACTTATAATTCTGGTCTTTTACACGGTATCCCCACATACCATTCATGGTTTCGCATGTTTCCAATGGTAAAGAGCCAATTGCCTGACCGGAAAGCCCCGCCTTGTTTTCACCTGGCAAATCGCGCTCGAACATCTGAAAATCTTCGCCTTCAAACGGAGTCTGATGATGATTGTTACCTATCAGACAAGCCGGTTGCAGACGGTGAATCAATGCATACTGCTCGTCCAGTCCCCAATCAAAATCCGGGTGTATATCGTGATCCCACCAACCATCGAACCAGATAGCCCCAATCTCACCGTAATTTGTCAGCAATTCGGTGAGCTGATTATTCATGAACTGATAATATGTTTTCCACTCTCCATGTCCGGTACGTCCGGTACCATGTCCGGTTCTTCCCAGCGGATAATAATCTTCTCTGGTCCAGTCCAGATGCGAATAATACAGATGCAGTTTGATACCCTGCTTGTGGCACTCGTCTGCCAACTCTTTCAGAATATCGCGTTTGAAAGGAGTAGCATCTACAATATCATAATCGGAATAACGGGTATCGAACATCGAAAATCCATCATGATGACGGGTAGTAATACAGATATATTTGGCACCGGCATCCTTAATTGCAGCTACCCAGTCGTGTGCATTAAACTTTGCAGGATAAAATCCGGAAGCAGCCTTGGCATATTCATGGCAGTCGATATTTTCGTTCTGCATATACCATTCGCCCTGACCGAACATGCTGTAGATACCCCAATGCAGGAAAATACCGAATTTATTGTCCTTAAAGACTTCGCGCGCCTGCAGATTCTCCGGTGCAGGCTGATATACAGCGCTTTCGTTTTGTGCAAACAGGGAAGAAACGCCCAAGAAAGTACCAAGACACATTCCCCACAAACAACGAGATGTACGTGTTTTCATAGTTTCCATAGAATAAAAAATTGTATATTTTAGAATATCGGACACAAATGTAAAGATTCATACAAAATCTTCCAACAATCAAAGCCACAAGTTTTACTTTTTGTTTTTCACCAACTCCGACCGGATGCGGCTTAACGACTGAGGTGTGATATACAGATAGGAAGCAATGTGCTTCAACGGTACATGCTGAAGAAGCTGGGGATTTCTCTCAAGCAGAGCCAGATAGCGTTCCTTGGCCTGTGTAGCACCACCATTTATCAATTCCTCCTCAAAAGTCATAAAATCGTGTTCAAAGAGTCGTCTGCCCAAATTGGCACACTCTACAGACGAAGAGAAGAAAGTTTCCAACTTAGCCTTTGGAATCCGGTAAATGGTACTTGTGCTCATGGCTTCAATCGTCACTCTGGCAGGACGCCCTGCTACGTATCCCCATGTAGAAAACAACGCTTCCCCCCGAGAAGCAAACCATACGGAAAGGTCGACTCCATCGCGCAGATAATGCCCCCGCCAGATACCTTCGGCTATCAAATGGAAATCGGTATTCAACTCCCCTTCTCTTACCAGGCACTCACCACGGGTGTATACCACTCTTTCCATTTTTTCCATCAGCATCATTACCGTCTGTACAGGCCACTGATATTTGCGACAAAACAGTACTACGAAATCTTCCATTGCTTTCCTACTTTATTCGGAACAAAAATAGCCTTATTCAGTGAGTTTTCTGTATACCCCGGCAATAAATTGTCAGGACAAACAGAAAAGTCAGCAACTCCGATACCGGAACAGCCAGCCAGATACCGGGTACTCCCCAACATAAAGGAAGAACTGCAAAGCAAATCAGCACCAGCACAAACCCTCTCAGCAAGGTAACAGCCATTGCCGGACGGTCGCGCTCCACACTCTGAAAATAACCGATGGACACAATGTTGATTCCAAAGAATACAAAACCGGAAGCAAACAGAGGGAGACCTTCGGCTGCTATATGATGAGCGGGATATTCGGAGGAAATAAACATTTCCGTAATAGGGTGTGCGAACAAAAGAGTCAGTATAAAGACCAGCAGTCCGCAGGAGACGACCGTAATCAGTGCCAGACGGAAAGCAGCCCGTACTCTGTCACGATGGCCTACTCCGTAATTATAACTGAGAATGGGCTGTGCCGATTGTGCGACAGCATTGTATACCATAAATACGATAGGGAAAAAGTAACATGCTATGCTGTATGCAGCGACTCCATCTTCGCCCAAATAACGGATGAATACATAGTTTCCGGCAAACATCATCGTAGCAATGGCTGCTTCGCATAAAAAACTGGAAGCGCCCAGACGACACATATACCCTACGTTTCGAATGGTGAGTCTGAGGCTTTTCATACTCCATTTTATCTTGCAGAAATGAAGTTCATGACGGGGCTGAAACAAATAAACCAGAATCATCAACGCACCAACAATGTATCCCAAGCTGGTTGCCAGAGCTGCTCCAAACATCCCCCATCCCAATTCAAAGATAAAATAATAGTCCAGCCCGATATTAATCAGCGCAGGAATCACATTACACACCATGGCATAGTTGGGTGAACCGTCCAGACGCAGAAAGAACATTCCGGAACTCAGCAAGGTACTGAATGCCAGAAAGGGTACAAACCAATGCATATATTCTATGGCCAGAGGGAGAAGACGCGGCGAACTTCCTAACCAAAGAGCTACTTTCTCTGCGTTGAGCAATATAAAAAGAGTATAGGCTATCACCAGCAAAGAAGAAACAACTACAGCCTGCGTCACATTGATGCGTGCAACCTTTACTTTACCGTGCGACAAATGAATGGAGGCCACTACCGATGCACCGATACCAAACATCAGACCAATACCGGTATTGACAAGAAACAAAGGAGCCGTTATGTTGACTGCTGCCAGTGCATCACTGCCAATTCCTTTTCCCACAAAAATTCCATCTGTGATAATGAAGATAGCCGAAAATATCATCCCCAGTACTGTAGGTATCAGCAGTTTCCGGAAAAGTGTCGATACTTCCATTGTTCCAAAATCAATTTCATCTTTCATTTTCATAGCTCTTTATTTTCTGTTTTGCGGCTGCGAAGATACGGCAAAGGGAAGACTTAAAGATTAACATTTGGTAATTTATATATTTTCTTTCTTCCGCGAATTGTGTACCTTTGCATAAATAAACTAAAGAATAGACAACTATGCCAACAGACTTAGAAACCACTTACAAACTTCCTGATCTGTCGGACTCAATGGGTGCTCATCTGGGAATTAAATTTCAGACTGTACAAGAAGGATATGTAAAAGCAACCATGCCGGTTGATGCACGTACCTGCCAGCCTTTCGGTATTCTGAATGGCGGCGCCTCACTGGCACTTGCCGAGATTGTAGCCGGACATGGTTCGGTACCTCTCTGTAGTCCCGACCAGATGCCATGCGGTATACAGGTCAGTGCCAATCATGTAAGAATGGTCCGTACAGGCAGTTATGTTGAGGCCACAGGACGCCTGATTTACCGGGGACGTACCTCGCATATCTGGAATGTGGATATAACCGACCCTGAAGGAAGATTGGTATCCACTGCCCGTATTGTCAATCAAATTGTAAAGAAGCGATTATGATTTTACCCGAATCTCATATTCAGAAACTGTTCGACCGGCTTGCACAAAGTGCGACAAGTTTTGCACTATACCGTCTTCCCTGGACAGATGAACCGATTCTTATACTCCAGAAAGAGGGAGAAGCAGAAGCGTTTGATGACTTAAGCGAACTCAACGGAAAGAAAGGATTCGTGCTGGCTCCTTTTCATCGGACAGAGAGCCATCCGATTGTCCTGATCCGACCGGATATCGTGGCACACGAATGGGAACAGATTATCCAGGAGGTGTGCCATATATTTCCACAAGCTTCTGATGTAGCGATACAAAACGGAACGGATTCCGACATTTGCATGGATACACCGGAAGAAAACAAACAGCATTACGAAGAAGCCTTTGCACGGTTCATTGCTCCGTTGCAGCAAAAGACTTTCAAAAAACTGGTGCTGTCACGCCATTGTACACAGCCTGTCCCCGAGGGATTCTCTCCTCTTGCTGCTTTTGTACGTGCCTGCAACAGTTATCCGCGTATGATGATTTCACTCTGCCATACCCCACAGACAGGTACATGGATTGGAAGTACTCCCGAAATCATCCTTAGCGGACAGGAGAAACTGTGGCATACGGTATCATTAGCCGGTACTATGCCTATGCAGGGAGAAAGTATTCCGACTGAATGGAGTACGAAAAATCAGGAAGAACAGGCTTTTGTAAGTGAATATATCCGGAAGTGCGTCAAGCAGTTCGGCTCCCAGGTTACCGAAAAAGGGCCTTATACAGCACGTGCAGGACATGTAGTACACCTGAAGACCGATTTCCATTTCAGCCTGAAAGAAACCGGTCATCTGGGTGATTTGCTTAAGACCTTACATCCCACTCCGGCTGTATGCGGACTTCCCAAACAACCCGCCTACGACTTTATTTTGGAAAACGAACATTACGACCGCAGCTATTATTCCGGCATCATCGGATGGCTCGAGCCTGAAGGCCATACAACCCTGTATGTCAATCTGCGTTGCATGAAGATAGAAGACAAACAGATTACATTCTATGCCGGAGGAGGTATCCTCCCCTCATCTGTTGCCGACTCCGAATGGGAGGAAACACAACAGAAGATGAATACCATGCGTCATATTTTATAACCCTGTAATTACTGTACTTATGTATACAGACAAGAAAAGTATCCTTCAACTGGTTGCCTTGCTGAAAGCACACGGTATTCGCAAAGTTGTGCTTTGCCCGGGTAGCCGAAATATTCCTATCGTACAGACACTGGCCAATATACCGGACTTTACCTGCTATCCGATGACCGACGAGAGAAGTGCCGGATTCTTTGCACTGGGACTGGCTTTGCACGGGGGAACTCCGGCTGCCGTATGCTGTACTTCGGGAACTGCATTGCTCAATCTTCACCCTGCGGTAGCAGAAGCTTTTTATCAGCAAGTACCTTTGGTCGTTATCTCAGCCGACCGTCCTGCGGCATGGATCGGACAAATGGACGGACAGACCTTGCCTCAACCCGGAATATTCGGTTCGTTGGTCAAAAAGTCGGTCGACCTGCCTGAAGTGGATAGCGAAGAGAGCGAATGGTACTGCAACCGTCTGATTAATGAAGCACTGCTGGAACTGAATCATCACGGGAAAGGACCGGTACACATCAATGTGCCCATCAGCGAACCGTTCTTCAAGCTTCCGGTTACGGAACTGCCGGAGGTAAGAGTCATTACCCGCTATCAGGGACTGAGTGTATACGATAAAGACTACCAGCCACTGATAGACCGTCTGAACCGCTATCAGCGACGCATGGCAGTAGTAGGACAAATGAATCTGATTTATCTGTTCGACAAACGATATACCAAGATGTTGTACAAGCATTTTGCCTGGTTTACGGAAAACATCAGCAACCAGACTGTGCCGGGAGTACCTATCCGCAACATCGAACCGCTGCTTTGCTCCATGAACTTTGAGACACAGCAGAAAATGCGTCCGGAATTGCTTATCACCTACGGAGGACACATCATCTCCAAACGGTTGAAGAAGTTCCTGCGCCGTCATCCGCCGGTAGAACATTGGCACATTGCTCCCGACGGCGAAGTGGTCGACCTCTATGGTTCACTGACAACCGTCATCGAAATGGATCCGTTCGAGTTCCTCGAAAAGATTGCTCCCATGATGGAAAACCGCACACCGGAATATCCGCGCCAGTGGGAAGCACTTTCCAAGGCCATTCCACAGGCACAGTTCGATTATTCGGAAATGAGCGCCATCGGTGCAGTCATCAAAAACCTGCCGGCTCCCTGTAGCCTGCACCTTGCCAACAGCTCTGTAGTGCGCTATGCACAACTGTTCGATATTCCAGCCAACGTGGAAATTCTGTCCAACCGAGGTACCAACGGTATAGAAGGTTCGCTTTCTACTGCATTGGGATATGCCACGGCTTCCGACAAACTGAACTATCTGTTCATCGGCGACCTGAGTTTCTTCTACGACATGAATGCGCTGTGGAATTCCAACTACGGAGCCAACATACGCATCCTCTTGCTCAACAACGAGGGAGGGGAAATCTTCCATGCACTTCCGGGACTGGAACTGCACGAGAATGCCCGCCGCTTCGTAACAGCCACTCACTGTGCCACAGCAAAAGCCTGGGCAGAAGACCGGGGATTCGAATACCTTTCCGCTCGCAACAGCGAAGAACTGAATACAGCTGTAACCGTCTTTACCCAAGCCTCTGTCACCAACCGTCCGATGCTTCTGGAAGTATTTACAGACAAGAATCTGGACATTGAGATGCTGAAGGAATATTATCATAATCTGAAAAAAGAATCATAAAAACCCGATACATATGTCACAACAAAGAGAATGGAAAACCATCAAAGAATACCAGGATATTCTTTTCGAGTTTTATAATGGCATAGCCAAGATTACCATCAATCGTCCCCGCTACCGCAACGCGTTCACTCCAACCACTACGACTGAAATCAGCGATGCGCTGTACTACTGCCGCGAGTGTCAGGACATCAACGTAGTGGTACTGACCGGAGCCGGCGACAAAGCCTTCTGTTCCGGTGGCGACATGCACGTAAAAGGACACGGAGGTTATGTAGGAACCGACGGTGTACCTCGCCTGAATGTGCTGGATGTACAGAAACAAATCCGCTCTATCCCGAAGCCGGTTATTGCCATGGTAAACGGATACGCCATTGGTGGCGGACACGTATTGCATGTAGTGTGCGACCTGACTATTGCTTCCGAAAATGCCATCTTCGGTCAGACCGGACCGCGTGTAGGTAGTTTCGATGCAGGTTTCGGTTCTTCTTATCTGGCTCGTATCGTAGGACAGAAAAAAGCACGCGAAATTTGGTTCCTCTGCCGTCAGTATTCTGCACAGGAAGCACTCGACATGGGACTGGTAAACAAGGTAGTTCCTTTCGACCAGCTGGAAGACGAAGTGGTAGAATGGGCAGAAACCATGATGCAGCACAGTCCGCTCGCACTGCGTATGATTAAAGCCGGTCTGAATGCCGAACTGGACGGACAGGCCGGAATACAGGAACTGGCCGGCGATGCCACCATGCTGTATTACATGACAGAAGAAGCTCAGGAAGGTGGAAAAGCGTTCCTCGAAAAACGCAAGCCCGACTGGAGCAAATATCCTAAATTCCCCTAATTTACTGATCCGGCACTTGAGCAGACCGATTTTTATCAGTCCGTTCAAGTGCCGAAAATATAATTACGCCCATGTATCAATTGCAAATCATTCCGCGCACCCTGCATTTCAAACAGCCGGCAGGCACTTCGCGCGGTATCTATACAACCCGCCGTGTATGGTATCTGTTGCTGACAGACACTGTCAGCGGACGATATGGAGTAGGCGAATGTGCTCCTCTCCCTGCTCTCAGTTGCGATGACCTTCCGGAATACGAAGAAATCCTGCAGGCCCACTGCCGTGAGGTAGAGCGTAACGGATGCATCGACTACGAAGCGCTGCGCCCTTATCCGTCCATGCTTTTTGGTTTGGAAACAGCCTTGCAACATCTTCATGCAGGAAGTCTGCAGTTATGGGCCACTCCTTTCTCCGAAGGCCGACAGGGAATCCCCATCAACGGACTGATTTGGATGGGCAACTTCGACGAGATGTACCAGCGGATTGAAGAAAAGATGAAAGCCGGATTCCGATGCATCAAACTTAAAATCGGAGCCATCGACTTTGAACGGGAGCTGGAACTTCTTTCACACATCCGCAAGCATTTTTCTCCCGAACAGATTGAGCTGCGCGTAGATGCCAACGGAGCTTTTTCTCCGGAAGATGCTCCCCGAAAGCTGGAGCAGCTGAATGAATTCCAGTTGCATTCTATCGAACAGCCTATCCGTGCCGGACAATGGCAAGCCATGAAACAGCTTTGTGCCACCACTCCATTCTCCATTGCGCTCGACGAGGAACTGATTGGTATAAACGAAAGAGAACGCAAGATAGAATTGCTGGATACCATCCGCCCGCAATACATCATTCTGAAACCCTCGCTTCACGGAGGTATTCAAGGTTCTCAGGAATGGATTACACTGGCTGCCGAACGCGGCATCGGTTCGTGGGTGACTTCGGCACTGGAGTCGAACATCGGACTCAATGCCATTGCCCAATGGTGTGCTACCTTACAACCCTCACTGCCGCAAGGATTGGGTACCGGACTTCTCTTTACAGATAATGTAGACTATCCGCTGCACATCCAGGGAGACTGCCTGTGGTATCATCCGGAAGAAGCAGAACCCGACTTAAAACAATGGTTACAACAATGAATTTCCACACAGATATTTCCCGGCAAAGCATAACCATCGACGGAGTGCGATACACTTGTACCGATGCCACTCCGTCCGACGGGATGCCAAGCCGCTTGCAAAACCATTTTCGCCAGGAATACGGAGCAGACAGCTTTCATGTCCAGATAGCCGACTTCCTTGCCGAATGGTTCGACGGTTCCGACACCCTTCAGGTACATACTTCCGGCTCTACCGGAACTCCCAAACAACTCCGGGTAGAAAAGCAGCGCATGATGAACAGTGCCATGCTTACGCTTTCGTTTCTTCACCTCAGGGAAGAAGATACTGCCATGCTCTGCATGCCTCTGCAGTACATTGCAGGAAAGATGGTTGTCGTCCGTGCTTTGGTAGGAGGACTGAATCTTATCCCCGTTGCTCCCTGCGGACATCCTATGCAGTCGCTCTCGCAGACTCCGGTCTTCTCGGCCATGATTCCCATGCAGGTATTCAACTCGCTACAAGTGCCCAAAGAAGCAGAGAAACTGTCTCGTATCCGGCATCTTATCATCGGTGGTGGAGCTGTCGACGAGGAATTAGGAAAACAACTGCACTCCTTTCCGCACGCAGTATGGAGCACATACGGCATGACCGAAACCTTGTCGCACATAGCCCTGCGTCGTCTCAATGGTCCGGAAGCATCCGAATGGTACACTCCCTTTTCGAATGTATCTCTCACACTGTCTGCAGACCAGACACTGATTATCGATGCTCCTCTGGTCAGCCCCATCCGGCTCGTGACCAACGACATTGTGGAGTTCAACCCGCAGGGACAGTTCCGTATTTTAGGCCGAAAAGACAATACCATCAATACAGGTGGAGTAAAAGTCCAGATTGAGCAGGTAGAAGCCCGGCTGAAGCCTCTGCTGCCTTTCGCATTTCAAATCACGGCTGCCCCCGACAGCAAGTTTGGCGAGCGCATCGTTCTTCTGATACAATTGGAAAATCCGGTGACAGAAGAAAACCTGCACGAAGCCTTCCGGCAATTACCTCCCTACTGGAGACCCAAGCAGATTATCTGCCTGCCCCAACTCCCTTTGACAGGAAGCGGAAAACCAGACCGGGCTACAGCCCGCAAAATAGCCTCATCAATCCAAATTCCGGGTTAAATACAATCTGCTCCTCTACCAGTCCTTTCTGATAAGGAGTACAGTTTTTCCCCGAAAAAAGTAGAGTACTTTCAAGGAAAAACTGTAATCCTTACTTAAAAGGACTGGCAATGATTCGTATAAGACAAAGCTCTTCCATTAATTTTAGGCACAAATTCAAACATAATTCAATTTTTTTTGTTAATTTTAAACTATTGAAGTTTTCACCAACCCAGTGCTCTGCTTGACAAGGTTTCACACACTGTTCACATGTTATCTGTAAAGGGTGCTTACGAAAGTGAAATTAAATTAGTTAGTATAAATTCCAAACAGAACAACTATGGAAGACATTTCTTTCCTTATCCCACTCCTGCTCACCATTGGCGGGTTAGTAATCGGAGCCTTACTCAAGTCTCTGCTTAAACACAGTCGTATCCCTTATACAGTAGGCCTGTTTGCCATTGGTCTGGCTTTAGGTCTTCTCAACCGTACAGGTGTGTTCGATTTCTGGCCCAATCTGACGGAAGCCGTCGATTCTGTAGCCAACATCCATCCGGACCTTATTTTATACTTGTTTCTACCCATCCTGATTTTCGATGCAGCCTACGAGCTCAATCTGCATATCTTCAAAAAGACACTGGCCAATGCCACCTTACTGGCCGTACCCGGACTCATCATCTGTATGCTGCTCACCGGAGCACTGCTGGTGACAGTCGGCCATGTTGTTCCCGGATTCGGTTCCTGGACCTGGCCCTTTGCCCTGATGTTCGGTGCCCTGATCAGTGCCACCGACCCTGTAGCCGTAGTTGCCCTGCTACATGAACTGAAAACCAGCAAGCGTTTCTCTACCCTGGTTGATGCCGAATCTCTTCTCAACGACGGTACCGGTATCGTATGCTTCATGTTGTTCTTTGGTGCATATGCCGGAACAGGTGACAGCGCTTCCACTTCTCCCGTCCTCGAATTTATCCAAGTAGTCAGCATCAGTACCGTGTTAGGCTTCCTCTTGGCACGCATTGTACTCTGGTTCATTACCCGTATCAATTCCGAAGAGATGATACAAAACAGCGTCATCATCCTTTCGGCCTACCTTACCTTTATCCTTTCCCAGTACTATTTAGGCGTGTCGGGAGTCATTGCCCTGCTGGTATTCGGCCTTACCATTACCTATGTAGGAAAACCACGACTCAAGCCACAGGTCAACACATTCATGGAAAGCTTCTGGGAACTGCTTACCTACATTGCCAATACACTGATATTTATCCTCGTAGGTATTGTCATCGCAGAAAAAGTAGACTTCTCCTGGAGCTCGTTTGCCATCCTGCTGCTTATCTATGTCTGCCTCAACCTCTTCCGGTTCGCTATGATTATGCTGCTCTATCCGCTCATGAAACGGATGGGTTACGGACTCAGCAAGCGTGAATCAGTCATTCTTACCTGGGGCGGACTACGCGGTGCATTGGGTATGACACTGGCGCTGATGGTATCGTATACACCGGCTATTCCCGAAGACATACGCAGCCAGATTTTGTTCTTTACTGCCGGAATTGTGACCCTGACCCTCTGCGTCAACGCTACTACTACCCGCTGGCTGCTCAACAAGCTGGGCCTCATTCAAGTACCTTCGGCAAGACTGATGATGGATTACGGAATAAAAAGCTCCATCCGTGAAAACTCGGAAAAATATCTGGAACGACTGGAAAAACGGGAAGCATTGGCCGGTTCCAACTGGAAGAAAGTCAGCAAATACCTGACTGAAGTGCCCCAAGACCCTCCCCACACTCCCGGAACTCATGCCGTACTGACCGAAATACGTCTGCGCGTGCTCGACAGAGAGAAAGCAACCTGCCGTACCATCTACGACGAAGGTATCATCAAGCCCATGAGTTTCCGCCGTCTGATGAACTCATTGGACGAATTGTACGACCACGACGGAACCTATCCGCTCAACTACCGGAACTCTATCTTCAGATACTGTCATCGCACAGCTATATTGAACAAGTTGCGCAAGCGTTCGTTCCTGCAAGACACCATGAGTTTCTATTTCCGCGAACGGATTGCTTCCATCTACGACCTAGGCCGAGGATTTATCATCATACAAAAAGAAGATTTAAAACTGCTCGAAGAACTGCAGACCTCCGATCTCTTGTCCAAAGAGCAGAAACACGTACTGGATACATTGCGACAGGAAGTCAGCCACAACATACAAGAGATGGAAAGCCTGATCAATGAACTGGCAGAAAGTTTCCCGAGAGCCTATCGCCATGCCCTCACCCAGAAATCCATCCGTATGCTCCTGAGCAACGAACGCCGCCAGATACGCCAACTGATATCCAATGGTATTTTGTCTGAAAAAGATGCAGAACCTCTGTTCGAAAGCATCGATGAACGTGCTGACAAACTGAACCGATTCCAGAATACCACGACTGGTACAGTCTTACGGCATTTATTAAAAACATCAAAAGAGAAGCAATGAAAACAGTCCGTCTAATCACCTGCAACGATTCTTTTCAGGCCCATCTTATACAAGGTGCCTTGAAAAACGAAGGAATTGACAGCATCCTGCAAAACGACAATACTTCCGGAGTATTGAGAGGATACATCAGCCCCATATCCGGAGTAGACATTTTTGTAGCCGAAGAGCAGTATGAAGAAGCCTTTGCCCTTCTCGAGAGAAACCAGATGATAGGAGAGCAATTAAAGTACTGTCCATACTGTCATTCCGACCAAATCAAGTTTGTACTGAATCAGGCCCACCGCACCCGTGCCATCTTTGCAGTTATTTTAGGCCTGCTCTCCGGAGCACCTCCCGGAACCGAACATTGGGAATATATCTGCAAAAAGTGCGGAAAGCATTTCGACCGGCCTGTATCCAGGAAAAGCAATAATGACAACCGGGAATCTTCTTCCGAATCCTTATAATAATAAAAGCGTTTTAGTCCACTTCTGTAAGGCTAAAACGCTTTTTCTATTCTATACAAAAATCACAAATCAACTACAGCGCACACGAACCTCCTTCGCAATAGTCCTTTCCTATCTCCCCATTATACTCAGGATGTCTTTGCAACCATGCTACGGCATACGCACAAGTAGCAACCGGTTTCAATCCATGCTCTTTCGCATAACCGTAAGCAGCTTTCACCAGCGCAGAAGCAATCCCTCTTCCTTCCAGCGGTTTCGGCACAATCGTATGACGGATGTCCAACCCTCCGTCTGTTATCTCATAAGCTACATGAGCCACCAGGCCCTCAGCCTCCAGCCGGAACTGATTCCGGTCTTTATCATGCATTATTTCCATCATCTGTTTTCGTTTTATAGTCACAATTTCGATTTCCTCAAATTTAAGAAAAATACTTCTGCAAACAATAGGAATATGACGCAATATTTCTGAACTTTGCAATGTTAAATCAACTAAATCTCAAAAACAAAATGAATCAGACAAAATGCATTGCAGCACTATTCGATTTCGACGGGGTAGTGATGGACACCGAAACACAATACACTCTGTTCTGGGACCGTATCAGTGCCCAGTATTTCCCCGATGAAAAAGACTTCGGACTCCGCATCAAAGGACAGACACTGACACAAATCTATGCCAAACACTTTGCCGGCATGGAAAAGCTACAGCAGGAAATTACCGAAGCCCTCAACCGTTTCGAGCGTGAAATGGCTTTCGAATATGTACCGGGAGTTGTCCGCTTCATGCAAGACCTTCGCGCCCACGGAGCCAAGATAGCCATCGTTACCAGTTCCAACGAACAAAAGATGGCTCATGTCTATGCAGCCCATCCGGAACTGAAAGAAATCACCGACCGTATCCTCACGGCAGAAATGTTTACCCGTTCCAAACCCGCTCCCGACTGCTTCCTTCTCGGTGCAGAAGTCTTTGATACCGTAAAAGAAAACTGTGTGGTATTCGAAGACTCTTTCCACGGACTCGAGGCAGGCAATGCAGCAGGTATGGCTGTGGTAGGTCTCAGTACTACCAATCCGGAAGAAGCCATCCGCAACAAATGCCGTCTGGTAATTCCCGACTTTACCGGTTTTTCATTCCAGCAAATGAAAGCCTTACTTGAATAACTCAACAATCAACAATCCTTTTTCTGCATCCGGATGACTGACGTGCAGAGTTGTCCGATGGTTTCACGATGTGTAATCAGCATCAGTGTCTTATCCTTTACCTCCAGCGTCAGTCTTTCCCTTATTATAAAATTTAACTATATATAACTCACTACTGCCCACTACAAATGATAAGGATAAAAACTAAATAAATTCGGTTCACTTGAATCATATTGATCTTTGACATTTTCGAATTTCGATTTGTCAAACAAAGCACTGAAATGTGTTTCGTCGTTCAGAGAGATTCCGAGAATTTGGAGAACTTCATAAACGCAACGTCCTAATTCCATACCGTGTTGGATATTGCGACCAAACGATAAGTAATTATCACACAATAGATTTGTATGCGTACTACATTCTCTGATATTCCCCAAAATGTCTTAACCCTGAAGCATTGTTTTATCCTTTAGAAGAAGAGTTCAACACTCCATCTGCTTCGATAAAGCGATGATATAAAGTTTTGGCTCGTACAACGAAGAAAGCGCCTATACGATTTATTGTATTAAGGTTGCTGAAATCGTTATACCCTCGGTCGAATATGTAATGTGCTCCAGATTCGTATGGAATCTCAGGCATAGTCTTTGAATCGTGAATATTGGCAGGTGTAATATGCATAAATGCAGTTACTTACGCTTCAATATCGTAGAGCGTATGCAACTTTATTCCGCCTTTATGTTTGCGAAATTTAGCCTATTCAAAAAACCGTCAGACACAGGTCAATCGTTGTAGAGTCAAATACATAAACATGAGCGTCAAGTTCGAATTTTTTATTGATTCTACGCTTGCGGGCCTCGGCAATCATGAATGTTGCATACTCTTCGAAGATGCGGTAGTTACGTTGCGCATTAGCCTTACTAAGATTGCTCCGAGTTACAGACTTCCCGATTCCGAGATGGTAAAGTTTTCCAGCATGAGCTTCCATAGCCACAATCAAATCTCTGAGACTCTCCCGATTGGATAGCTGACCGAACATCATCGTAAGTAGTTGATTCCAACAGGTATAGCTCTTGATATATTTGTCGCCTTCATACTTTGTAACGATACGATTGAATTTACTTCGGTCAAGAAACTTAACTAATTGGGCAAAATATATGGGTCTTTATGCATAACGGTCTGAAAATTACCACAAAAGTAAATTCAAATCCGTTCTCCCCAAATCTCCTATAACAAATTGAATTTCAATTATTTCAAAGAACTTCTATAATTTTTTAGTGGACACTAATATTCTGATTTATAAGTTAATAGTTGCTACCCGAGAAATATGACACCTCAAATATCTTCAAGAGAGGAATAGTAAACTAAATTTATAAAAAAACGTTTTACTTGTATTTTTTCTATACATTTGTAGACTGTTTAATGTATATGAAAAACCCTTAAATCGGAGCAAACAAACTTTTTTAATTTGAACTTATGTCTATATGGAGCAGAATCATAGGGAGTAAATATGTGGAAGACAAAAACAATGTCGACCGTAAAAAAATTGCATCTGCTGTATATGATGCATCCCATTATGCTCTTGTAGACATAGAGGTAGGTCTACAGGACCATAAGATTCACGACATCGGAGCTTTGCGTTATGATGATGCCGCATTTCATAAAGCATCGAAATATGAATTGTTTGATTTTCTACATGGTATAGACTATTTGTGCGGACATAACATTATTCACCACGATGCCAAATATTTGTTTTCCGATAAAGAATGTCGGTGGGTTCTTGTAGATACATTGTATGTTTCTCCTCTTTTGTTTCCGGAACGGCCTTATCACAGACTTGTAAAAGATGACAAGCTGATAAGTGAGCAGATGAATAATCCGGTAAATGATTGCGAAAAGGCAAAGGACTTACTGCTGGATGAGATTGAACGGTGGAATTCGTGGCCAAAGGAAAAGCAATACGTATTCACTTCATTGCTGAAAGACAAAGAGGAATTTAAGGGGTTCCTGTGCATGGTGGATGCGGAATACATAGAAAGGGACTTATCGGAACAGATTAAAAAACTTTATGCCGGAAAAATCTGCCAACATGCAAACCTTGACTTGCTGATAAAACAATATCCTTGCGAACTGGCTTATGCATTGGCGCTGATTGAAACGACAGACTATCGTTCCATTACTCCGGGATGGGTTCTCCGTAACTATCCGAATGTAGAATATGTGATAAAGCTTCTGAGAGAGACTGCATGTAAGAAAGGTTGTGACTACTGTAATACTCAGCTGAATGTGGTTTATAACCTGAAAGCATTTTTCGGATATGACCAATTCCGTTCTTATGAGGGAGAACCACTACAGGAGAAAGCAGCCCGGGCTGCCATTGAAGGAAAATCATTGTTGGCCATATTCCCTACCGGAGGAGGAAAATCGCTGACGTTCCAGTTACCGGCTCTCATGGAGGGACGTTCGGTACACGGACTGACGGTGGTTATCTCGCCATTGCAATCGCTCATGAAAGACCAGGTAGACAATTTGGCTGAAAGAGGAATTACTGATGCAGTCACAATCAATGGTTTGCTGGATCCTCTTACCAGGGCACTTTCCATACAGAGGATACAGGACGGAGAAGCGTCTCTTTTGTACATTGCTCCCGAAATGCTCCGTTCCAAAACTATTGAGAAAATCCTGATGGCTCGTCACGTGGTGAGGTTTGTCATCGATGAAGCTCACTGCTTTTCTTCGTGGGGGCAGGACTTTAGGGTGGATTATCTTTATATAGGTAAGTTTATCCGGCAATATCAGGAAAAAAAGCAATGCAAAAACCCAATACCTGTTTCCTGCTTTACAGCTACGGCAAAACAGAAGGTGATTCAGGATATATGTGATTATTTTAAAAGAACATTGGACTTGGATCTGGAGCTGTTTGCATCGAAGGCTTCAAGAACGAATTTGCGCTATTCTGTCATACATACGGAGACGGATGATGATAAATATATGAAACTTAGGGCACTGGTAGCGGAATTCGATTGCCCGACGATTGTATATGTGTCACGGACAAGACGTACTAAGGAGCTGTCTGAGAAATTGACCCGCGACGGATACAAGGCATTGCCGTTCAACGGGAAAATGGACTCTGACGAAAAGGTGACCAATCAGGAAGCTTTCATGACGGATCAGGTACGTATTATTGTGGCAACTTCTGCCTTTGGCATGGGAGTGGACAAAAAGGATGTGGGACTTGTAGTGCATTACGACATTTCGGATTCTCTGGAGAACTATGTACAGGAGGCCGGAAGAGCGGGTCGTGACCCGAACCTCAGTGCACGATGCTATGTGCTGTATAGTGACAATGACCTGGATAAGCATTTCATTCTTCTGAATCAGACAAAACTAAGTATCAGCGAGATACAACAGATATGGAAAGCGGTTAAGGATCTTACCCGACAGCGTATGAGCGTATGTTGCTCTGCATTGGAAATTGCCAGAAAAGCCGGATGGGATGATTCTGTATCTGATATTGAAACACGGGTGAGAACGGCTTTGGCTACTCTGGAGCAGGGTGGGTATCTGGAAAGAGGAACCAATGTGCCTCATGTATATGCCACAGGAATTACGGTGAAAAATGTAGATGAAGCCCGAAAACGCTTGTCGGCTTCTCTTCTTTTTGGTAGTGATGAAACGGAGAATGCGGTAAGAATCATCAAATCGCTTATCTCGCAGAAACATATTACCAAGGCACAGGATACTGAGGCTGAATCGCGTGTGGACTATCTGGCCGACATTCTGGGATTGACAAAAAGCGAAGTGGTATCTGTGGTGGAACGTATGCGCCAGGAGGGTATACTGGCTGATAGTAAGGATATTTCGGCCTACCTGCTGGATAGCGGTGAATCGGAACGGAAGTCGAAAAACCTTCTCGAACGTTTTGCAAAACTTGAACAGTATATTCTTAACCTGATTCCCGATGAGTCGCTCCGGGTATCGTGTAAGCAGTTAAACGAGAATGCAATGAACAACGGTATTCCTACATCCAAGGAGAAGGATATCCGTACATTGCTTTATTTTCTCACTGTAAAGGGATATACCCGCAAGAAAGAGGATGCTGCTCACAATCTGGAAATCAGCAGACAGGCAACTTTGGAGTGTACACTTAAACGCTTTATAAAACGAGTGGAAATAAGCCGGTTTGCGATAGAATGGTTATATAAACTGGCCGCAGATGCGGAAAAGAGAGTGGTGGCCAATAATGCTGTACAATTCTCTGTTGTGGAACTTCTGAATCAGATAAAAGCAAGTTCTCAGTCACTGTTCGGAGAGATTGACAATCTGCAACTGGAGGATGTAGAAGAGGCTCTACTCTACCTGTCGAAAATCGGGGCCCTTAAACTGGAAGGTGGTTTCCTTGTTCTTTATAATGCTATGCAAATTAAAAGAATAAAGGACAATAAATCCAGGTACAAGCAAGACGATTACCGGATGCTTAACGAATTCTATAAGCAGAAAATTCAGCAGGTTCATATTGTAGGAGAATATGCCAATCTGATGGTAAAAGATTATAATTCTGCCTTGCAGTATGTACAGGACTATTTCCAGATGGATTATAAAAAGTTTATTGCCAAATATTTTAAAGGAGAGCGGGTGAATGAGATACAGCGAAACTTAACTCCCGAGAAATACAGACAACTGTTTGGACAATTGTCCAAGCGCCAGATGGAAATAATTTCGGATAAGGAATCACGCTGTATCGTTGTAGCGGCAGGACCAGGTAGTGGAAAAACACGTGTGCTGGTCCATAAACTGGCTTCTCTTCTTCTACTTGAGGATGTAAAACATGAGCAATTGCTGATGCTGACTTTCTCAAGGGCGGCCGCTACTGAATTCAAACAGCGACTGATGGATCTGATTGGCAATGCGGCACATTTTGTAGAAATTAAAACGTTTCATTCTTACTGTTTCGACCTCTTGGGTAGAATAGGCAATCTGGAAGATGCCGGAAATGTAGTGGCGCAAGCTGCCGAAATGATTAGCCAGGGAGAAGTAGAGCCTAACAAAATAGGTAAAACAGTATTGGTAATAGACGAAGCTCAAGATATGGGAGCAGAAGAGTATGCGCTGGTAAAAGCTCTTATAAACAATAATGAAGAAATGAGAGTAATTGTTGTAGGAGACGATGACCAGAATATCTACTCTTTCCGTGGATCGGATTCCCAATATATGTTCCAATTATCGCAAGGACCGGAAAGCAGGTTTATTGAAATGACAGAGAACTACCGCAGTTCACGGCATACGGTAAATTTTGCTAATGGATTCTTGAAAAACATTAGTGACAGGATGAAAAGCAGCCCAATTGTTTCTATGAAAAGAGAAGACGGTTGGGTGGAAATAATACGGCACCAATCCCCATATATGTATCAGCCTCTTGTGGAAAATTTAATCCGACACAGAGGAGAAGGGACTTCATGTGTGCTGACTCAAACAAATGAAGAAGCTGTCATTCTGGTGGCACTCTTAAGAAAAAGAGGGATAAACAGCAAACTGATACAGTCTATGGATGGATTCCACTTCTGTAATTTGGCAGAAATGAGATATTTCCTGAAATATATAGACAAGCAGATTCAAACTCCTCTGATACCTGAAGAGGTTTGGGAAAATGCCAAGAGAAATACATTTACGACTTATGAAAAAAGTCAGAGTCTGACCTATGTGAAACGATGTATAGAATTATTCGAGCAGACCAATAAGCATAAGTATATCAGTGATTTTAAGGAGTTTGTTTTCGAATCATCGGTAGAAGATTTCTGCGATTTGTCTGGTACGGATGTCGTAGTATCTACTATTCACAAAGCTAAAGGAAGGGAGTTTGACGACGTATATATGCTGATAGCCGGTAACTATCCGAAGGACATCGGTTTGATGCGCCGGTATTATGTAGGAATTACCAGAGCCAAGAACCGATTGTTTATTCACACAAACAACAATTGTTTTAACAGACTGGAAGCGGACCGATATACCACAGACCAGAGATTGTACGAGATGCCGGAAGAAATCGTGTTACAGCTCTCGCACAGAGATGTATTCTTAGGCTTTTTCAAAGACTTAAAGCGAGAAGTTCTGGCCTTGAAAGGAGGAGATCCTCTGCTGTACAATAATTTCATGCTGTACAATCCCCAAACGCATAAACCTGTTGCAAAATTATCAGCTAATATGCAAACAATTTTAAAGGAGTGGCTGGAAAAGGGATATAAGGTGAAAGAGGCTTCTACACGTTTTATTGTGGCCTGGAAACCCAAAGATGCCTCAAAGGAAGAAGCAGAAACAGCCGTCTTATTAGCTGATATCGTTCTGTCTTTATAAAGAAAAAGAAACGGCATCAAACAGCTACAAGGGTATTTACAGTTTTATAAATCTTATAAAATAGATGAAGAGAATAGAAGTAGTGGCAGCTATTATCTGCCGCAATAATAAGTATTTTGCCTGCCAGCGTGGTTATGGGGAGTTTAAAGACTTTTGGGAGTTTCCTGGTGGGAAAATAGAGGCTGGCGAAAGTCGGGAAGAAGCCTTAAAACGGGAAATCAGAGAAAAACTCGATTTGAGCATTTGCATAGATTCATTTTTGACGACAGTTGAGTACGATTACACCAGCTTCCATCTGACAATGCATTGTTTTCTTTGCTCCATAGACTTTCAAGATCCTATCATAAAAGAACATGAGAATGCACGGTGGCTGC
>NZ_JBBKBS010000016.1:0-68036 GCF_037890285.1 Phocaeicola sp. HCN-40430 | reverse complement strand
CATCAGCCAACGTGACAAGTCGCGTTTTTTAAGCTTTCAGCATCTTGAAATTTATATAAGCTCATATAAAATTACACCTTAAATTCATCCTAAAAACCTAAATTCTCAAAAGATTACTCAAATAGCAAAATCAGTTTATGCCGTCCTAACAATAAAAAAGCGGAAACTTTTCAACATTACATCGAAAAGTTTCCGCTTTTTCTATATCTATGAATACTTAGAATTTATATCCTACAGTAGCATAAAAGCCTAAATTTCTTGGTCCATTTTCAACAATCTTACACAAACCAAACTCCCCATTCAGTCCGACTGTCCAATTTGTAAAATCTAAAGCTCCTCCAATTTGAACACCCGCATCAAAACGGCGTAAGCCTTGTGAGAAAGTAGTGCCGGATAAAGAACTATCCTTAAACGTACTCCATGATATAGAAAGGTCATCAGCACTAATCTCTCGCTTGCCGGAAACACCACATGCTAAATAGAAACCACCGGAAAGCACTACATCAAAATTTTTATTTGTACCTAAATGGAATGAAGCAAGCAAAGGAACCTGAAGATAATTCTGATTAACTTTCAACTTTCCATCCACAGATTGCTCTCCCACCGAAGTATCAAAGTTTATCTTTGCACCTTTTGAGACCCAATGCAATCCGGTCTTAAATGAAACCAAGCCAGTCAAAGGGATATCAATACCTACTCCTACACGAGGATTAAAAATGGCTTTTGATCCATCAGAGCCATCTCCCATCCACATGGAAGTTCCAATACCGACTTCAGCATTCCAAATGATTTTTGTCTGTGCAGTAGCAAACAGAGCCGACATCGCACAAACCAGAATAAGAACCAGTTTCTTCATATCTTCAAGTTTTTAATGTTCAATAAAACAAATATAAACAATAAACTTGAATATACTAAGAAAATGAATCAAAATTCGTAATCAATTCCTATAGATATATTTTCTCCTTCCAAAGCCACGCCTAATCCATCCTCTCCTCTGAAATAATCATGACGATATCCGGCAAAACCTACCTTAGAAATCAGACTGAAATGATCGTTAAGCTTAATAGCCAATCCCGGCTTCAAACCAACTTCTACTCCAGTAGTAGCATCATGGTGCTTAGGTTTTAGTACAGATACACCTACCCCCATGTCGATAAACAGACGTACTATTTTATTTTCATAAAAAGAATAGCGCGCATACGGAGCTAAGGCAAAAGAATTGAGCGTACTACCAGATGGAATTCCTGCTTCATAGTCGTGCGAATACACAAGTTCTGCACCTACAGCCCATTTTTCATTGAAACAGTAACCAAAATCAGGTGAAACAGAAAAAGATGTACGTTCTGCATCATCGTTTCTCCACAAGCTAATACCACCACCCAAATACATTTCCTGTGCATGTACAGACAACGCTGCCATCAGCACCACTACCAATGTTAAAAACTTTTTCATAATCGTAAATCATTAAGTTTAGTTCATCTAATTTTATTTATTCTTATGCCGATTTGCACGACGGCGTCTATATTCAGCTTTCATTTTTGCCGAACCAGAGCCGTGAAGTCCAGTAATATAGGTTTTCTTTTTAGCTTTAGTCTTCACCTTCTCTTCCTTCTTCTCAGAAGAAAGTTTACGGCCTTTAAAGACAATTCCGTCTGTCAAAATTTTTTCTATATCCATAAAACACTGTTTCTATTTAAAATACACGATTTCAATATCAATAGCTGCTGCAAACTCTTTCAACAACTCAACCATATAATTTACAGAATCTTCCAGTCCTTCAGAACCACTATATCCATTCATAATAGCCAGAAGATGTTCTGTATTTTCTGTTATCTTAGTCCGTTCATTATCACTTGTAGGCGTTCCGATTCCCCCTACGCTATCACGATAAACCGGCATTCCTTCAATGTTCAACTCTCCGCGTCCAATTCCTTCGTAAGGTTCACCAGCCTTACCAATACCCAAGACCAATCGATTCCCTTGTATTTTATCCAAATCGAAGCCTCCAATAGAATGCCCACTATAAATAGAAGCTAAATTAATCAAATCGACCAATGTATCAATCTGATACAAAGGAATACCTCTCAATATACGACGGCACAATGCTTCGGAAGAAGGACGATAGCGACTGGGATCTTTTCCACACTTTTTATAAGCTGCACGAGTCGCCTGAATAGCCGGCATTTCCTTAATGGAGTCCGTAGTATATTTAGAACGATACAACGTAGTAAATTCTTCAATCTTAGCCCAAAGAGCTTCACTATAAGCAGAGTTTTTTACAGTGGCAAACACTGCAGCCCCCTGAAATTGAGGCCAAGCCTGATGCAATTCTTCCGAGACCTCTATTATGATTCTTTTTCTATCTGACATAGAACTATTCTTATAATTTTACAACAAAAGTAGTATTTTCTCAATGTAAGCCCAATCTTTTACCTCATTTATCTCCGGTGTTTACATTTTTATTCGCATAATACCCGACAAAATGCGTCCGGAATGGATTCCAAGGCGACGAGCCGAGAAAAAATGTTCATATTGGGAATAGGTACAAATACCCGCTAACTCAATAGCGGATGAAGGCACACCTTCTGAAATCAGTTGCAAACGATTGGCTTCCCACAAATCAATGTGCCACTTTTCCTTACGACAAGAAATAGCTTGCATCTGAAAGCCGGCTTGTTCAAAAGCCTGATAAACTTCATCCCCTACCTCAAAAGCATCCAACGAAATACCAGGGCCTATACAAGCCACCACATCCTCTCCTTTTGTACCGTAACACTCTCTCATTGTCTGAATAGTATGGCATACGATTCGCCCAAGCGTCCCTCTCCATCCTGCATGAATAGCTGCTACTGCATGATGACGCGTATCGTAGCACAACACGGGGATACAGTCGGCTGTAGACACACAAAGACATTGCCCAGGCAAATTTGTAACCAAAGCATCTACCCCCTCAAGCAAATCAGTTTTCTGTATGTCATCACACCGTACAAAAGCCTCATCTATAACTCTCACGGTCACCCCATGAGTCTGATGAGGAATAATCAATGCATCCGGTCCGGGGAGTAAAGAACAAAGCAGTTCACGATTCCGCCTTACACTTTCCTTATCATCTCCACAATACCCGTTGCAATTGAAAGAAGCATAATTTCCTTCACTATATCCGCCATGGCGGGTTGTGGAAAATAAAAAAATGTCGGGATACGATTTCGCCAAACCGTATTCCAACATTCGCATATCCTTTGTATACAATTCCATCATTTCTGTGGTGTATCGTCGTCTTCCCAATCTACTTCTTCGTATTCGTAATCAAAATCATCATCCTCTTCATCCTCTTCATATTCATAAGCAAAGTCTTCATCTTCACCCATATCCTGCAACTCCTGCTGAAGTCTTGACATATCTTTCGGGCGATGTACAATTGCTTCTTTACGAATAGCCTCCAACTGATTACTATCCTTGTTAAGCTCTGTCCACAAAATATCCTTCAACTGCTGTATACCCATATTGGCTACGGAAGAAATAAATACATGCGGAACATCTTGCGGCAATGTAGGAGTCAGCATCTCAATCAACTCTTCATCCAGCATATCACACTTTGTGATAGCCAACACTCGTTGTTTATCAAGCATCTCAGGGTTGAAAGTAGCCAACTCGTTCAGCAAGATTTCATATTCTTTCCGGATATCATCTGTATCCCCCGGAACCATAAACAAAAGCAACGAGTTACGTTCAATGTGTCGCAAGAAGCGCAAACCAAGTCCTTTTCCTTCGCTTGCCCCTTCAATGATACCCGGGATATCGGCCATCACAAACGATTTACCATCACGATAAGACACAATCCCCAAATTCGGTTCCAATGTAGTAAACGGATAGTTGGCAATTTTCGGACGAGCAGCCGATACAGAAGAAAGCAGAGTAGATTTTCCTGCATTTGGGAAACCCACCAAACCCACATCAGCCAACAGCTTCAACTCCAAGATAACTGTCATTTCCTGCATCGGTTCTCCCGGCTGCGCAAAACGGGGAGCCTGACGCGTAGCTGTACGGAAGTGCCAGTTCCCAAGGCCTCCACGTCCACCTTTCAACAAGATAACTTCCTGTCCGTGCTCAGTGATATCGCATACATATTCACCCGTTTCGGCATTGTATACCACTGTACCACAAGGCACTTCAATTACCTTATCCGCTCCGTCTTTTCCGAAACTTTTATTTTTCGAACCATTTCCTCCATGTTCAGCGAAGACATGACGTTCGTACTTCAGATGGAGTAATGTCCAATAGTTACGGTTACCCCGTAAAATAACATGACCTCCTCTACCACCGTCGCCACCGTCGGGACCACCGTTAGGTATATATTTCTCACGGCGCATATGCACCGAACCGCGTCCTCCTTTTCCGGAGCGGCAGTAGATTTTTACATAATCAACAAAATTCGATTCAGCCATCTTTTATAAATATTGAGTTATGAATAACAAATTGACGGGCCGGCAAGCCTTATCTCTACCTGCCAACTCGTCAATCCGCTTATTTCAAAATTAATTAAAGCTTGTCAATAGCAGTACAGATGTCAGCAAAAATTCCGTCCATAGTACCCAAACCATTGATGTGGCAATATTTGCCATCGTTTTTGTACCAGTCGATCAACGGAGCTGTCTGTGAATGATAAACAACCAAACGTTTCTTGATAGTTTCTTCATTGTCATCAGCACGACCTGATTCCTGACCACGCTTAATCAGACGAGTCATCAATTCATCTTCAGGAACTTCCAAATCCAACATGATAGAAACTTCCTGTCCGCGTTCTGCCAACATTGCCTTCAATGCATCAGCCTGTGCAATTGTACGTGGGAAACCATCGAAGATAACACCTTTGCTATCTTTGAAGCTATCAAATACACTTGCCAAGATATCAATCATCAATGCATCAGGAATCAACTGACCGTTATCGATATAACCTTTAGCAGTTTTACCCAGTTCAGTTCCATTCTTGATTTCTGCACGCAACACATCACCTGTTGAAATATGGTTCAAGCCATATTTTTCTACAATACGAGCGCTCTGAGTACCTTTACCAGATCCCGGCGCACCGAAAATTACAATGTTCAACATTTTCTTCTAAATTATTATTAATGATTAATTAGTCTTCTATTACTGTATAAATATCACGATAATTACGTCCAAGTCCGTCGTAATCCAGGCCGTATCCTACAATAAAATCATTCGGAATATTCATTGCCACATAATCGATATGCAAATCAACCTTCAGTTTATCCGGCTTTACTAACAAAGAAGCGATACGAACTTCTTTCGGGTTCTTAGCTTTCAATGTTTCCAATAAGCGCTCCATAGTAAGCCCCGTATCTACAATATCCTCTACGATAACAACGGTTCTTCCTGTAATATCATTGTTCAATCCAACCAATTCTTTTACACATCCCGAAGTACAGGTACCTTGATAAGAAGCCAACTTGACAAATGAAATTTCACAAGGGATTGTAAGATGTTTCATCAAATCGGACGTAAACATAAAAGATCCATTCAGCACACTGACAAACAACGGATTAGCATCTGCTAAATCTCGATTAATTTCATCTGCTACACGAGCAACTTCCTTCAAAATCTGTTCTTCTGAAATAAACGTCTTAAATCGTTTGTCTTTAATCTGAATAGTTTCCATGATGATATAATTAAAATTGCCACAAAGGTATGAAATTATCTCCAACCTCCTATATTTCAGATTGACTATTTAAGGATATTTTTAAACGAATGTATACACGTTTCAAGGCTTTTTCGTACTTTTACGGACAAATAGTTATTGAAATAATGATGAAAATTCTAAGTTGCACACAACAAAAAGAAGCGGATACATATACAATCGCTCACGAATCAATATCTTCCATCGATTTGATGGAAAAAGCGGCTACACTAATAACCGAAGCTATCTGTAAGCGATGGGATAAATCACACAGAATAGTGGTTTTCGCCGGAGCCGGAAACAATGGAGGCGATGCCGTAGCAGTTGCACGCATGTTATTCCAAAAGAACTATGACGTAGAAGTCTATTTATTCAACATTAAAGGATCTTTATCGGAAGAATGTCATACCAATGTTCTACGTTTGGCAGAATGTGGTTTTCAAAAATATACAGAAGTCAGTACACAGTTTGATCCACCGAAATTGACAGAACACGACATAGTCATCGACGGTCTGTTCGGTTCCGGTCTGAACAAACCGTTGAGTGGAGGATTTGCAGCAGTCGTAAAATACATCAATGCGGCTCCCTCTACCGTTGTATCTATCGACATACCTTCCGGACTTATGGGAGAGGACAACTCATACAACATCCGCCAGAATATTATTCAGGCAGATTTAACCTTGAGTATTCAATTGCCGAAACTATCTTTCCTTTTCGCCGAAAACGAAGAGTTTGTCGGAGAATGGGAATTACTTGACATAGGAATCAGCCAGACATTCATCGAAGAAGCTCAGACTCCTTACCTTATTACCGAACCTCAAGACGTAACAACACTAATAAAACCACGTAGCCGGTTTGCCCATAAAGGCAATTTCGGACATGCGTTATTGATAGCCGGATCATATGGTATGGCAGGAGCATCTATTCTTGCGGCCAAAGCCTGTCTTCGTTCTGGAGCAGGTCTACTCACTGTACATGCCCCTGTATGCAACCATAATCTTATACAAACCTGCGTGCCCGAAGCACTTGTACAAGATGATATTCATGAACATTATTTTGCAGAACCCGTAGATATAGACAGTTATCAGGCAATCGCAATTGGCCCCGGTTTAGGACAAGAGGAAGATACCGCGTTAGCTACCCTTGAGCAAATTAAGAACTGCTATATCCCCTTAATACTCGATGCAGATGCCTTAAACATTTTCGGTACGCACAGAAATCATCTGAACAAGATACCCAAACGAAGTATTCTTACTCCACATGTGAAAGAACTGGAACGAATTGTCGGACGTTGCAGCAACAGTTACGAGCGACTTTCAAAAGCCAAAGAACTAGCAAACTATCTACAATGCTATATTATTTTAAAAGGAGCATGGAGCACAGTCATCACTCCTGATGGAAACTGTTTCTTCAATCCAACAGGAAATCCAGGTATGGCTACAGGAGGTAGCGGTGACGTATTAACCGGTATTCTGACTGCCCTGTTGGCACAAGGATATACTCAAGAAGAAAGTTGTAAACTGGGTACATATATCCATGGGTTAGCCGGAGATATTGCCAGTCAACGCATGGGAGAAATAAGTATGACGGCAAACGACATTATCGACGCATTGCCCGAAGCATGGAAAATAATAACAAAAACTAAATAACATTTATGATGAAGAAAGGACTGATTGCACTCGGACTGTTAGCATGTACTGCAGCAAGCGCTCAAGATGTAAGTGCATATACTCCGGCAAGTGATGAAGGAATCGTATATTTCCTTCCCAAAACCGTACTGCAGGTCAACTTAATTGCCACAAAAGTCACTTACCAGCCAGGAGACCTGTGCCAATATGCCAACCGTTATCTGCGGTTGAGCAACGTCACCTCACAGCCAGAAACCCACTGGGAACTGAAAACGATTGATGTCCGCTCTGTAGGAATTCCAGATTCCACAAAAGCATACATTATCAAACTAAAGGACAAAAGTGTAGCCTCGAATGTAGAACTGACCGAAAATGGTATTATCAAAGCAATCAATACCACATCTCCCCAAGAACCAGTCTTTGCCGAATATGTATTAGAAAAGCCGCAAGTACATGAAAATGCGCGAAAATACATGACAGAAGAAATTCTGATGGCCGGTTCTACCGCAAAAATGGCAGAACTTACAGCCAGAGAAATTTACAACATACGGGAAAGCAAAAACCTGATACTACGCGGACAAGCAGATAATATGCCCAAAGACGGAGCTTCCCTCAAATTAATCATCGACAACCTCGATAAGCAAGAGAAGGCAATGACCGAAATGTTCAGCGGATATAAAAACCGGGAAGATAAAGTTTTCACAGCATGGGTTATTCCTGAAAGCAACTTGAAAGATCGCATTGTACTCCGATTTTCCAATCTGCTGGGAGTCCTTCCCGCAGAAGATCTTGCCGGTGAACCAATTTACCTCAGCGTAAATTCAACCAATGCACTGCCTACACTTCTTCCCGAAGAAGAAAAAAAGAAAAAGAAAATAGAAGGAGCTATCTACAACATTCCAGGAAAGGGCAATGTGACTGTAAGTTATAAAGGAAAAGAATATTTTAAACAAGAGCTTCCAATCACTCAGTTCGGAAATACCGAAGTATTAGTTGACGGGTTATTCAACAAAAAAATAAATACCAAAGTAATATTCAGCCCGCAAACTGGAGCAATAGTTAAAATAGACAAAGACTAAGTATATATAGCTTTATCATATAATAAAATACCCGGGACATCATTCATAGATGACTTCCCGGGTATTTTATTATATGATAAAGGCCCAATAATTATTTCTGAATATTGGCTTCTTCCAATTTATAACCGAATTTTTTATCTGCAATTTTCAATGCAAATGCAACCAACAATGACAATACAGCAATCCCAGTAAAGATACACATAGGCAAAGTATAATCATATAGGTTAGCACCATCCACTTTTCCTATTACACAATAATTGTTCAATACCGCACCAATCAAAGTAGGTATTCCCCAAAATCCGATATTCTGAATAAAGAAAATCAATGCATAAGCTGTTCCGAGTTGATGTGCAGGGAAAATCTTTGCCACCGAAGGCCACATGGCAGAAGGTACCAGTGAGAAAGCAATACCCAAAACAATCATCAGCACAATGGCAATGAATGAATTTGTGATGAAGGGTAATGAATAGATAAAGTGAACTCCAATCAACATAGCTGCTCCCAGCATCATAATAGAAGCCGCTTTTCCTTTCTTATCTACCATTCCACCAAAAACCGGAGTCAAGAACAAAGCACCCAATGCAGGCAATCCGACAAAGAAACCAGCCACACTTTCATCAATACCATATTTACTGATCATCAGTTCTGATGCAAACTTCTGAAATGGGAATACACAAGAGTAAAATAATACACACAATAAAGCAATCAACCAAAATCCCGGATTCGACAGAATATATTTTACATCCTTGAATGAGAACTTTTCTTCCGATTCATTGTTTACTTCAGCCTCAATCTGACGGTCCAATTTCTTATCCAATACAGAAAAAGCAAAAAAGGCTATCAAACCGCCAACCAAACAAATCAATCCCAGCAACACCGGTGTAGTAATTTCATAAGCTCTCGCCAGCGGAATAGACACTCCATAAGCAGCCTGCGAACCGACACGTGCCAAAGCAACCTGTACTCCCATAGCTGTTGCCATCTCCTTACCACGGAACCATTTGGCAATCATCTTTGTCACCGTAATACCTGCTACTTCGGCTCCTACACCAAAAATAGAATAACCGGCAGAAGCAACAAATACGCTTTCCTTATATCCCATAATGGTATCTGTTGTACCAGCCATATTTGTCATCGCATAATATTCCAAACCTGTACCCAACACCATTAAAATAGTAGCCAACTTTCCTGTAAAACGAATTCCAAAGCGGTCCAAAATCAAACCACCCCAAATCAACATCAGGAAAAATACATTCAAAAAGCTATACGCCCCAGTGAAAAAACCAAACTCACTACTATTCCATCCCAAATCAGCTTCCAGCATGGTTTTCAATGGTGCAACTACATCATTCACGTAATACGCTGCCATCATTGTGAAAGCAACAATTGCCAATGCCCCCCAGCGCATTGCACGAGAGTCATTCAGTCTTCCTTGATTCTGTACTTCCATTTACTTTATTTATTAATTTTAATCTTTTATCTTACAAAGTGCGGCAAAGATACATTTTTTTGCGCGTTTTTATTCCAAAAAACAAAATAAGTTCTACCTTTGTAATATTAGAGAGATTAGACAACACTATATTAAACTTTAAATTTTAAAACCATGAGAAAGACTAAAATGATGTTCATTTGCTCAATATTAAGCGGCAGCCTGTTATTCTCATCTTGTATCGGCTCATTTGGCTTATGGAGTAACTTGAAAGATTGGAACCAAGGTCTTGGCAACAAATTTGTAAACGAAATAGTATTTTTGGCATTTCATGTAATACCTGTATATGAAGTTGCTTATCTGGCAGACGTTTTGGTATTGAACTCTATTGAATTCTGGTCAGGTTCTAACCCTGTAGCAGAAGTCGGTTCAATTAAGACCGTAAAAGGCGAAAATGGAGAATATTTAGTACGTACCAACGCAGATGGCTATACCATTACTAAAAAAGGAGAAGAAGATAAACAGCTCGACTTGGTATACAATCCGGAAAACCGCACATGGAATGCTGTTGCAGAAGGAGAAAGCTTCGAATTGATTACCATGAACGAAGATGGTACTATCACTTTCAAACAGAAAGATGGTACTCCTATCACAGTAAGCCCAGACTTAATGGGAGTATCTACTTTACGTGCCCAGAACGGTTCATTGTTTTTAGCAACAAGATAATCGATTTTTAACACACTCAAAAGCCCGATAAACTTTTCATTAGTTTATCGGGCTTTTGAGTTTTGTAAGTATTGGATACAGGCCCTTTCACCTTTTACTGGAATAAATTCAGCAAACAAAAAGGGCCACTGTAAAATGTCTCTTTATACCCTAAGCAGCATTTAATATCAAAACAATCTTAAAAAAAAGAGTTGCCCTTTATAAAGAGCAACTCTTCACATTTATAATATAGATGTATAAAGTCTATATCAATTCAAATTAGCAGTTAGCCAATTTGTTGTCTGAACCCAAAACGTTCAAGATTTTGTGCTTGTACTGTTTTTCCATGTTATCGCGAGCTGGGCCCAAGTATTTACGTGGGTCAAATTCAGCTGGTTTTTCAGCGAATACCTGACGGATAGCAGCAGTCATAGCCAAACGAGAGTCTGAGTCGATATTGATTTTGCAAACTGCAGATTTAGCAGCCTTACGCAATTCTTCTTCTGGAATACCGATAGCAGCTTTCAAAGCACCACCATATTTGTTGATAGTTTCAACTTCTTCCTGAGGAACTGAAGAAGATCCGTGAAGAACGATAGGGAATCCCGGAAGTTTTTCCATTACAGCATCCAAAACGTCGAATGCCAAAGGAGGAGGAACCAAACGACCAGTTGCTGGATCTACATGGCACTGTTCTGGAGTAAATTTGTAAGCACCGTGAGAAGTACCGATTGAGATAGCCAAAGAGTCGCAACCTGTACGAGTAGCGAAGTCGATAACTTCTTCAGGGTTAGTATAAGTGTGGTGGTCAGAAGAAACTTCGTCTTCAACACCTGCCAATACACCAAGTTCACCTTCTACTGTTACATCGAACTGATGAGCGTATTCAACAACTTTCTTAGTCAAAGCTACGTTTTCTTCGTAAGGCAAGTGAGAACCGTCGATCATTACTGAAGAGAAACCTGAGTCGATACAGCTCTTGCAAGTTTCGAATGTATCTCCGTGGTCCAAGTGAAGAACGATTTCAGGATGTTCGCAACCCAATTCTTTAGCGTATTCTACAGCACCCTGAGCCATGTAACGCAACAAAGTAGCGTTAGCATACTGACGAGCACCTTTAGAAACCTGAAGAATAACCGGAGATTTTGTTTCAACTGCAGCCTTGATGATAGCCTGCATCTGTTCCATATTGTTGAAGTTGAAAGCCGGGATAGCGTATCCACCCTTGATTGCTCTGGCAAACATATCTCTAGTGTTAACCAGACCTAAATCTTTGTAATTAACCATTGTTGTAAATTTTACAGTTAGTAATTTGTTTCTGTCTGCAAAAATAGCAATAAAACTATAAATATTGTCACCACTTGACAAAAAAGTAATTTTACATTTTTAAAATGCCTTAAAATCACAATTATTTTTCTCCTTCATCTTACTTAGATGCTAAGCAGATATTACAATCAAACAATCCCAACAATAAATTCACAAAATATTTTCATATTCTCTTCATATATTATTATAATGCCCTATACAAGAAGATTCTTATTCAAGAAGAAAAAGACTGTTTCATAAACAAAAAACGTATTGAATTATTTTCTATTTCAAAGAAAAGCTGTATCTTTGCAACCCGAAACAGACCATTACACACAATTATTGTGTTACCACATATTTTTGAATAATAACAATAAAAGTATATACTGAAATGAAAAAAGGCATTCATCCTGAAAACTACCGTCCGGTAGTATTTAAAGACATGTCAAACGGTGACATGTTTTTGTCTCGTTCAACTTGTGCTACAAAAGACACTGTAGAATTCGAAGGCGAAACTTATCCTTGTGTTAAGTTGGAAATTTCAAGCACTTCTCACCCATTCTACACTGGTAAGTCTAAATTGGTAGACACAGCAGGACGTGTTGATAAGTTCATGAGCCGTTACAACCGTATCAAGAAATAATTCGATAACGGAGGTAAGAATAAATAAAACCGGATGCTTTCACGCAAAGCATCCGGTTTTGTTTTAATACATATTTATCTGACAACATTACCCCACACAACAATAAAATAAGGCATTGCTTCTTGCCGATACAAGAAGACAATGCCTTGGATAGAGAACAAAGATATTATTGAAGATTACTCTTCCGGAACATAAATAATTTCACCATTATCCAATTCGTAGGCTATCCCTACCTTTTTCCCTTTCTTTCCATTCTTCGAAGCCTGATCTTCACTCGGAGTATATTTATTTATCTTATGCCCCTCTTTGGTGATAATCTCCATATTTTCCTTTCCGGGGTTCTTCACCATCGTAAAGTCTTCCTCACTGAGCATTTCGGTCATATTATAACGGCTTACAAGTGCTACCATCAGAGCTACGGCAAAAACCATAGCTACATCGAACAGGTTGCTGACCACGCTCATCGGGTCATTATCCTCTTCTTTTCTTAACAATCCTCTTTTCATCAGCCCTTCTTATTTTCGTTTAACAGTTCTGCCAGAAACTCCAAATTCGTCATATCCTGCAAATACCAACGTTGTTTTACCTGCTGGGTTATAAAACCAATGGCAGCAGCAAACAGTCCAACTACTGTTGTAGCAAAAGCTACCTGCATATTATAAGCCATAGAAGAGATGTCGCCGGTAGAAAGTCCTACCAGAGCCGGACCCATTGGAATCAAAGTACCCATCAAGCCAAGCATAGGCCCCATTTTCGTCAAAGTCTTCGAAATTGCCAAATCCTTATCGGCTGTAATTTCGTATTCTGCAAGCAAGCGCTGTACATGAGCCGGATTATCTTTCATTGCCAGTATACGATGAATATATGTCATTACCAGAGAGCCTGACTTTGAAGGAAGTTTTCCTCCCAGCTCCGGCAGTTTATCTATAGTCAAGTTATCCAGTTCCTGCTTCAGCAAGGCTTCTGTTTTACGGATTGCCATATACTGTCCGAAAAAACTGCCTATCAGCAACAACGAACGTACAAAAAGTACAATCAACAATACAATCACCGGGACTAAAAGTCCTGTAGAAATCCAATACAAAATATCTGAGATATAATTCATAACTATAACTGTTTTTATGTAATCAAACTATTTTATTTCATCAATCCTTAAACTTTGTGAGTTTATATTTTCTCCAGCACATACCACAAACACCTCCGGCTATCACCAAACCGACAAGCCCGGAAAAGCCCCCCCACTCTATTTCGCTGATACCGCTCATTGCAGTACGCCCGTTCACCGTTGCAACAATTCCCAATATGGCGAGTAGAGCATTGGTAAGAAAAAGTAGTTCCAGACGTAACTCTTTTTCAGGAATAAGCCAGCGCAACAGTATTGTTCCTGCCGGTATCAAAATCAATATAGCAACAGCCATTCCCCATGCCAGCAAGGAAAATGAAACTCCCGGATAAGCAAATATCAGAGTAACCAGTACACTGAACATAACCGGAAATATCAGTATGCCGGGAAACCAACGTAAAATCCGATACATCCACAACATACGACGCCGCACCAAACCTCCTGTCAGCATATGCACAGCCAGCATACAAAATGCCATCTGCACACAAACTTCTACACTCAGTACGACAGAAGTATCAAGCATCAGTTGCGGATTAGACAACCAGTCGGCTATCTGGGTTTTCGATTGCTCAATGGCATAAGGCCACATCAAGCCTACAAACAAAGCCAACACTACGGTAATGACACCCACTGCCCAGCGTTTGCTGTAAGTCTGCTTCAACATAAAATTGAAGCAGACCAATAACATCATCACTAAAACAACTGTCTGCATATTATTCCGTTATTCCTGTTGTTTACGTTTCCGACGCACCAAGACAATCAATCCTGCCACAACTCCTACTGCAGCTATCGCCACAATCGTATTGTTCAAAGTATTGGTATGTTCCTCCGATTGCATCGGATTCATCTCTTCTTTCTTCATCACCATACCTTTATCGCCCGTTTCAGCCACAGATTCACGGACTTCGCTTATCTGTTTTTTATATTGGGCAGCAGACTGTGCATTTGTTTTCGAGCCGATAAATTCGCGTAGTTTCGCATTATCGCAAACAAAGCCCGAACAAGCCGGAGCATACCTGTTTACCAGTTCCGTATGCAGTTCGGCTATATCCTTCAGTTGTTGCTCACTTGCTTTCCACATTCCTTTACGGGCTGTTTCCATCATGATGGCAGTTATTTCCTGCAGGGCGGCCGGACTTTGTTGTTCGAAGAAATCTTTCATATCCAGATGATACTTATCTTTTACATACACATCGTATATATCATCCCACATTTGCTTGTGTATAGCCTTAGGCTTCATCACATTCCAGCCATAAATATTACGGATGGTTTCAGCAAAGGAAGCGGCAGAACCTGCTTCTCCTTTCATTTTTTCACGAATATAATTGGGGTTGAAAATGGTAGTGCGGCTTTCTACTCCGATAGCCTCTTTTACTTCCTGCATACGTACATTGTTACGGTTGCGGTAATCACTCAGGTAAGCATCCGGATCTTTCCCCGTTACGTTACGTACGGCAAGATTCATTCCTCCCATAAACTCATACACATGATCCAAACTCAATGCCCCCCACGTGTTGCTTTGGCGAGGCTGAATCACAGCATCCGTACGGGTCAGCGCCGCTTCAAAGACAAACTGTTTAAAGGCTTCCCAATTCTTTTCATCTCCATAATAAGCCCCCATATTATTCAGATAAGTATCGGCTATTTCTTTTTCACTTTCCCAGCGGTCGCCAGCCTCAACCATACTTGTAATACCCGTGCCATATCCCCCGTTTGCCGCTCCAAAGACACGGAACGCAGACATTTCACGCGCATCTTTTGGTGTCAAACCTTTTTCTATCAAAGCACGTTCTGCCTCAACCACTCCGGCTGCAACCAGATTTTCATATTGATCATCTTTGGCCGCAGCTGCCATCTCTACAGCCCGGTTAATCAGAAACAGACGGGAAGCAGCCAAATCACGCAACTGTCCGCTAGTCTGAACTACCACGTCAATACGAGGACGCCCCAGTTCTTCGGACGGAATCAGACGAATATCGCTGACACGTCCCAATGCATCCCGTACAGGCTCTACTCCCAACATGTACAATATCTGTGCAATGGTAGCTCCTTCGGTTTCTATAAACTCTCCACTCCACAATGTATAACTCACTTTACGAGGTATAGAATCATTATGCCGTTTTTTATACATATCAATCGTATTGTTCGCCAAACGAATCCCCTTCTCCCATGCAGCCTCCGAAGGAGTAGCTTCGGCATTGATGGAGTAAAGATTACGGCCGGTAGGCAGAGTATTGGGGTTTACAATCGGGTCTCCACCTGCCGATGGCTGAGTATAACCACCTCCAAGTGCATTAATCAAGCTCCCAAGTTCTTTTTCCGGACTTTCCAGTAAAGCTTTCCGATAATTACCTACATTTTTTATGGTCCGTTCTACTTCAATAATAGACAATGCCTGAGTTATCTCCTCTTTACTATATTCTTTTTTCTTCATCATCTTACTCATCATTGCCGCCATACCGCCATTTCCACTCTTTGCGTTCTGCGGGTGTTTAGCAGCACGCTTATCAGCCTTATGCATTTCACCCTTCTGTTTACTCATGGCTGCCTCCATTTTCCGGATAGCCTCTGCATCAGCTCCCATTTTTCTGGCAAGTTCGATTGCCTTTTTAGAATCCATTGTTTTGACAGAATCATGCATTTTCCTGTGCATAAAGCCGGTGATGCCACCTTTATTTCCATGGGCAGTCTGTTCCGACGATTTTCCTGTCTCCATCACCTTATGCGGAGTAGCATTCATTTCTTCGGCAGCAGCCATCATCATGGCAAACATTCCATCACCATCCTTACGGGAATTGTTTATTTCACGAGCTTTCTCCAGTTCTTGTTTCGTAATACCGGCAATACGGCAAACCAATTCATCGGTCCCTGACTCCGGATGAGCCAACAGACGAGTTACAAGTTCGCGGGCAGGATTCAGATAACGGGCTGTGAATACCGTACGATGTTTTTCTACCTGCGCATCAGCCTTTCCCCGCAATTTATCGAGTGCCATCAAGCTATAGGCAATTGGCTCGGTTGCCATTGCATATACACTCGACTCAATTCTTTCCTTTTCGTAAGGTACTCCCATTATATAAAGCTGTCCGGTTACCTTTTCATTTGCCAGTTCTTCGGCAAAATTTTCCACACGTGCCACCTCTTCTTCCGTATACGGATGTACCAGCACACTATCCAGTTCCAAATCGCGATGAATACCCAATTTTACGGTATATTCCTTCACCTTCAACGAGGCCTTATCCAATGCTTCCCGACTACAATTGTCTTCTCCCAACAGATTATTATAGTTTTTAACCGCCTCGTTCAGCTCACGATAAATGCCACGTACATTGCTTTCCATGAACGGAGGAGTAAGATACGACTGCAAACCGGCGTAGGCACGACGCTTGGCTATAATACCTTCTCCCACATTACCGATGGAATAAATATAAAAATGAGGCAAAGCACCTACCAGCCGGTCCGGCCAGTCTTGAGAAGACAAAGCCACCTGTTTTCTTGGAGTAAACTCCAAACTGCCATGCGTACCGAAATGAATCAAAGCATCTGCCTTGAATCCATATTGAGTCCACAGATAAGAAGCGATATAAGTGTGAGGAGGAGCTGCATGAGTACCATGTACTATCTGGAAAGAGTTTGTACCAGCGCCAGCTGCATTCTGCGGAAGCAGTACTACATTACCAAACTGCAAACGGGCCACTCCAAGCTTTCCGTCGGCAGTAACCATGTATTTACCAGGAAACTCCCCATTAGCTTTCACTACTTCTGCATACTGTTCGGGGCGGATACTCTGCTTTATCCAAGCATCATACTGTTCTTTTGTAATCAGTTCCGGATGTCCTTCTTTCATAAACTTATCGAACGCACCTTCGGCATACAGATTGAATACAGCCCCTTGCTCCTGAATCATTTCACCCAGTTCATGACTGTTTGCCGGTAAACCTTCAACTTTATATCCTTCCTGCTTCATGCGTACCAGCAGATTGTAAAGAGACGGAACGACCTCCATTCCGGCCGCAGTCAGTGCATTCTGTCCCGGACCTTTATAATAATACACCGCAACACGCTTCTCCGAATTGGCTTTTCTCTGCAAACAGATGTAATTGTTCACAGTCTTCACAAAAGTTTCCAGTCTCTCGGGAATAGCAAAAGCATGTTGCAGTCCTTCTTCATCCAGGTAATGTCCGAAAAGAGCAAAAGGACGGATTGCACCATCTATTTCAGGAGTTACCACACTTTGCGAAAGAAAACCGCCATTCATACCCATCGGGTCGTTTTCCCATTCTTCTACCAGACGGTTTGTATTAAGTGGGGCAAAGAGCGGAATATTTTGCCTTGACAGATAGTCTACAATATAATCCCCCATCCGGCCATGTGCCATGTTGATGACAGCCGAAGGTTGTACAGAGTCGATATGATGCTTCACAAAAGCCATCATCGAACGTACCGGATAAACCATATTTCCAGTCTCCTCCAACTTCTTAATCAAATCGGCCGGTTCTCCCATCTGTCCTGTAACAACAACACGCGGTGCATCCTCCTTCCACAATCCATTTGCTTTCAGAAATTCATGATACGCAGCTACCGTATTGAATCCCAAAGGCTCATTGTCCGGATTTTCCGGATCGGCATGATAAATCATATCATTAGACCGTTCTACCAAAGCCTCCGGTTCGGGAATAGAAATCCATTTACCGTCTACAACTTTACGTACATAGTTCAACATACTGCGATAGTTACGACGTCCGCCATTTGCCAGGTACTCACGCAAAGGAGCAGAAGTAACCGAATCCAGCGAACAGATATCATTGGCAGGATTTGTTACGGCAGTAGAAAGCACAGGCACCCCTCCGTCTGCCGCCTCCCGAATCTTTGCCCGCTGCTCCTCGGTAATACGAAGCCCCATGGCATTGATAAAAACCATATCATAACTGCCAATGCGGTCCAATTCGTCTACGCTCAACTCGCTGATTTTGATAAACGAGTTATCGTTTGCTTTCGAAATTTCTCCTAAGTTAATAATTTGATAATTAATAAATGCCACTTTCGTAGAGCTGAACCAGCAGTTCCACCCCACGACGAGCACTACCAACAATGCAGCCAAGCCGGCACACAATGCCAGTTTTTTCTTTGTTCTCTTCATGTCTCTTTATTTTTATATTACAGATAAAATCTTTTTACGGAATAGAAAGAAGAAGGGGGGATTATTGATATTATACTTCATTCGACGTCGTCGGACGAAGAAACAACGACGCCGGATACACATACAACGACGTAGATTACCGGTTCAACGACGTAGAATGAAGTATTGTCGATGTATCGGAAAATGATTTTACCAGACTATCCCTGAATCTGTTCATTTAAAAAATTTGTCCACATCCAGCGATACCCCTACAGCAAGTGTGGTTCCTGTAGTACTTGGCGTACTGCTATAATAATACGACGGACGATAGTTCAGCAAATTATCTACCGTAAGATTCACACTTACTCCTTTCCATACACGTTGCGATACATTCAGTTTCCAAATCGTGTAAGCAGGATACTCCGTACGATAGATTCCCGCATCAGGATTTGCCATATTGATGTATTGGCTCACTTCTGTTTCAGAAAGCACGCGCCCGTTCAGCACAACATCGAAACCATAATGCTTCCAGTCTTTTCCGTATTCCAGATTCAGCGTTGCAGAATGCGGACGTGTTCCGGACGAATTAATACCCCCATCTTTTACATGTTCGTACGTATAAGCATACGACAGGCGTATCCCCACTCCACACGGATATCTGGCAGAAGCATCCACATTGAGTCCGGCAATATCTATTTTTGCGATATTGGTATAAACCATCCCACCTAACGAATTGTCCCAAGCTGTACCGATACGGTTGTCTACAATATTGTAATAACCACTCACCGTAAAGTTGTAGCGACTTTTAATATACTCTGCCGACAAAGAGAAATTCTGACTGGTTTCCGACTTCAGGTTCTTGTTGCCGTATATCATAAAGATACTTGCCATATCAAAATTCATATACATCTCCTTCAAAGTAGGAGCACGGAATCCAACCGCATACGAACCACGCAGAGAACAATTGCCTAATTTGTACATAAGTCCCAACTTAGGAGAAAAGTTCTGTGCCTTTGCTTCCGAAAAATAGTCGTATCGCAAAGAAGTGGTAATATTCAGAAAATCGGTAGGATTAATTTCAAACTGTGCAAAAGCATCGGCCGTATATTGGGCATAACTTCCAGCTTCGTTCGTAAACTGATAACTCATCAGATAGTCGCGCATATAGTCACCTCCCACAATCAACGTATTTTTACCAAAGAAAGTATGGCTGTACAGTGCACGCAAAGTATGCTGCACATTACTGTAATCGCGTATATCGAGTCGCTTCACTCCATCGAAGTCACTCTTATCGTATTGATCGAACACATACGATACCTCAAGGTTATTTTTCTTATTAAAAGAATAACTTCCTTTCAAACTTCCCGAATAATCGCGATAGCGGTCGGCATCTACAACAGTCTTTTCCCTTTCTCTAAAGAAATAGCCTGCTTTCGCTGTCAGTTTCATTTTATCAACAGGGGTAAAAACCAGCTGTTCCTTAAAATTCCATGTCTTGCTGGCATATATTCGGGTATAGTCTCCATTTTCTCCCAAATCCACGGCATCGGCCGAAGTATGCTGTACATGAATTGCATTACTGAATTTACCGGAATTAAACGACACATTTCCTCCGTAACGCTGGTCATTGTGTGCACCGTAACGTCCGTTCAGATTTACATTCCACGGATCTTTTGAATCGCGTGTAATCAGATTTACTACACCTCCCACGGCATTCGACCCATAAAGCGACGAAGCTGCTCCTCTGATAATCTCAATACGCTCTACATTATCCAGATTCAGACGCGAGTAGTCTATATTATCCAATGTTTCACCAGCCAAACGTTCCCCGTCTACAAGAAACAAGATAGAGTTTCCTCCAAACCCTTGCAAATTCAGATTCACTTGCTGATCCATCGAATAAGAAAACTCAATGCCCGGCAACTGCGCCTGCAATAGCTCCCCGATATTCGTTGCATCTACCTTTCTGATGTCTGCTGCAGTAATCACACGGGTTACAATAGGAGCATCTTTCAACAAACGCGGAGTGCGCGTTCCGGTCACCACTACCGTTTCCATACCGATAATATCTTCCTCCAACACAAAGTCTACAGTGCCTCTCGGTCTCGCGTTCAGTTTACATTCTTTCGTAGCATAACCAATATAGGCAGCCTCTAATGTATATTCTTTATTATCCGGCAAACGAAGGGTATAATGCCCGTTTTCGTCGGTAGTTGCTCCTAATTTTCGATTTTCCTTCACGGTAACTGTAGCCCCGATGAGTAATTCTTTATCGGCATCCGAACGTATCGTACCCGATACGGTGCGCTGTGCCATGACCGGAAGACTCAGCAGAATACATATAGTCGTAGCCAGACAGAAACTTATTCCTCTTTTTGTCAACATAACATTTTTCGTTTTTACTTATTATTTCCTACGACTCCCTATTTTATCACTGCATCAAACGGGTAAATGTATTCTATCTTCATGAATCCCTTTACCATCGATGCATTCTTGAAATCCGACAGACGGATAGCAGCATGTGTACCGTCTTTCAACTTCAGAATATAAACTTTATTAGAAAGCGTATATACCGGAGGCATACTGCTCTTATCCACATTCAGCCACTTAGACAGTTCGGCGTTATAGTCGGACTTGGCATATACAATATTTCCTTCCATCATACCACTCATATCAATTGTAACCTTATCTGTGGTTTCTATATCAGCTACATAGTTTCCCTGAGGAATACTTCCTGAAGCAATCAAGACATCAAAACCTGTAGAATTGGTTTCCAGAACTTTTCCCCCATTCGTTTTAGAATCGTAACGATGAACGGCAAAATCCCAGTCTTTCGGAAGCGTAGTCGCTGGAGCAAGAGGTGTCTCTACTCCGTTTTCGTTTTCAATACGGGTAGAATCGATGGCTTGAGCATGCAAATCGATATAAATCCATTTGGTATAATCGGTGGCATCGATATAAATTGTACCGGAATGCTGTTCATCATTTATATCTATAAAACCAAATTCATTAAGTTCATTGACAGACAGCTCGTCGTACACACCGTGAAATATCCCTTCACATGCCGAGAGTGAAGTAAGCATCACTCCCAGCATAACTATTACATGAAATCTTGTTTTCATCTGTTTTTCATTCTTCTTCCGCAGATGTGGCGGTAGTAAATATGCATGAGATTTTCATACCCATGGCAGCCATCGCATCCGGTGTCATCCCAAAATGAAGTGTAAATACACCTTTGCTGTATTCTCCTGTAAATGAGGTAAACTTATAATTAGAACCTCCTATAACCATTGAAAAATCATCCTTCGACAAAGTAACTGTATTTCCTCCTGCCTTTGCCGCAGCTACATCTTCTATCGTAAATGCAGGAATTGTCATATTCTCCATTGCAGCAAACTCCTCTGTAGTAACCGTTACCGTATTATCATCTATTTTCTCTACAGTAAGAGTCATTGCAAGCGGTTCCATCTCCATGGTTTTACCCCCTCCCATTTCTACCGTCATGTCCAGGTTTCCTGCCCATTTACCTACTACTGCATCGGCGGCATATTCTGTTGTAAAATCTAAAGAGATAGCCATCCCCATAGCTGCCGGTGTAATTTTCAGATGTATATCAGCTTTACCGTTTTCTACTGTTCCTTCTACATCCGAAACGGTATAGTTCACTTCGTTTACAACAATAGATTCATTTTCTTTTTTGGAAATTTTATACGTGTTTCCTTCTTTCACCACCGAAACATCCTCGATATCGAAAGAACTTATGGTCATTGGTCCACTGCCAAGTTCTGGTACTGTAAGTTTCGCTACTCCATCACTCACCGAAGTTACTTTAAAAGAAACGAAAGAATTTCCCATATTTTTCCCCATCACACTCATTGACACAAGTCCGTCGTAAGTTCCATTCAAAACAACAGGTTCAGTATCCGGTTCGTTGTTGTTACTACATGCCATTGCACCCAATGCAATAGCAGCCATTAAGAATAAATTTTTAAGTTTCATTGGTCTTTATATTTTATATTAATCTTCTTGACGGAATACTTGTGTTATTTTACGCTGCAAAAGTATACCGAACCCCAAGGACCAACAATACCTAAAAATTATGAATTTTAACAACCTTTTTCACTATTAAAAACAAGGCTCAAGGCTCTTCTTACGCATAAAAAGGAACTTTTACCGATATTTATATACCTACAAATAATCATAGCAAAGACTTGTTGTACAAACCGTATTTTTATTCTATTAAAGAAACTGATAGTGTTTCACAGACTTAGTTTTCTTCCTTTTTGTCTCTTACAGTAAACGTCTGTGGGGAAAAAGCTTTATCTTTACAAGCCTAATAAATAAGCAATAAGTATGATAGACAACAACGAAGAAATGTTCCCGATTGTAGACGAAGAGGGAAACATCACGGGAACTGCCACACGAGGAGAATGCCACAACGGAAGCAAATTGCTGCACCCTGTAGTACACTTGCATGTATTCAACGAAAAGGGAGAACTCTATTTACAGAAACGTCCGGAATGGAAAGATATCCAACCCGGGAAATGGGATACCGCAGTAGGAGGACATATCGACTTAGGAGAAAGTGTAGACATTGCCTTAAAACGGGAAGCACAGGAAGAGTTAGGCATCAGCGAATTTACCCCTGAACGACTGATTCATTATGTATTCGAATCAGACCGGGAAAAGGAGTTGGTTTTTTGCTTTAAGACAACTTACAATGAAACAATCTCCCCTAGCGAAGAATTGGACGGAGGAAAATTCTGGAGTATAGAAGAGATAAAGGCCAACCTGGGAAACAATATCTTTACTCCCAATTTTGAAAATGAATTCAAGAAGCTCGGCTTTTGAAATCTCTTTGCAACAGTCCGCAAACGAATAATTGATTTATATCAAGAATTCGGCCTTTTATCCTCATTTTATGCTTTACAACATACTACAATAACCCCAAAAGCAGTATTTTTGTGTTGTAAAACATAAAAACGAGGTAAAAAGACTATGATGAAGATTAAAGACATCCTTAAAAGAGGATTAGAAGAAATGCAAAAAAACAATATCCATGTAATTGGATATGGAGCCAGATAAATTACTGGCATTACAAAAAGATTAAAGTAAAAAAGGATAACAATTAAGCACAGTACTCCAAAGAAAGTACTACAAATGTATAGCTTACATGCTATACATTATTAAAGAGTAAAGAACAAAGCAAATGAAAAGATGAAGGCTGTTTTCCGAATGAAAAACAGCCCTTTTTATTTTAATATTCTACCTTATCTTCTTTGGCTTCCCAACTCTGGAAGGCGCGAATAGCCTCTTCAGGCAACAGAACTTCCGATTTTAGCCTGCGATCGGCAGGTTTCAAGTCCAGTTCCTCATAAATAAAAGCATCATCAAATCCTATGGCAGCAGCATCTGCCTTATTATTACCATAATACATACGATCTAAATGAGCCCAATAAATAGCTCCCAAACACATCGGACAAGGCTCGCATGAGGTATAGATTTCACATCCGCTCAAGTCAAACGTATTCAGTTTTTTTGCAGCAGCACGAATTGCACTCACTTCGGCATGTGCCGTAGGGTCGCAATCGGGAGTCACCCGGTTTACTCCTGTTGCTACAATTTCACCATTACGTGCAATTACAGCTCCAAACGGACCACCACCTTCAGCTACATTGCGTTCGGACAATTCTATTGCCTTACGCATCAGTTCTTCTTTTGTCATATTGATTCTGATTTAAGGATTGCTTCCACCAGTTCATCAGGAGTAATAAGAGCCTGCTCTCCGGTAGTCATGTTTTTCAGCATTACCTTACCTTCGTTCATCTCTGTTTCACCTACAATAGCTACAAACGGAATAGCTTTGTTGTTTGCATAGCTCATCTGCTTTTTCATTTTTGTGCTGTCCGGATATACTTCTGCACGAATTCCGGCTGCACGTACCTTCGATAAGATAGGCAATACATAAGCTGCTTCCGCTTCTCCAAAGTTTACAAACAGCAACTGAGTAGCGTTTACCGAATTCTTCGGATATAAATCCAACTGATTCAAAACGTCATAAATACGGTCTGCTCCAAAAGAAATACCAACTCCCGACATTCCGTCCATGCCAAATACTCCTGTCAGGTTGTCATAACGTCCACCACCGCTGATACTTCCAATCTGAACATCCAGTGCTTTTACTTCAAAGATAGCTCCTGTATAATAGTTCAAGCCACGCGCCAATGTCAAATCCAGTTCCACATCTGCCTTCACTCCAAGCGAAGCTACAGTCTTCAAGATAAACTCACTCTCTTCCACTCCCTTCAATCCTGTTTCGCTGGCAGCCAAAACGGTCTTTAATGTTTCCAGTTTTTCTTCGTTCGAGCCACTCAACAGAATGATTGGCTGCAACTTGTCGATAGCTTCCTGCGAAATTCCTTTTGAAGCCAGTTCTGCATTGACATTATCCAAACCGATTTTATCCAGTTTGTCGATGGCTACAGTGATATCTACAATCTTGTCTGCCTCACCGATAATTTCTGCAATACCAGTCAGGATCTTACGGTTATTAATCTTGATAGATACGCGAATGCCAAACTTGCCGAATACTGCATCAATCATCTGTACCAGTTCTACTTCGTTCAGCAGCGAGTTACTGCCTACTACATCGGCATCGCACTGATAAAATTCACGGTAACGTCCTTTCTGAGGACGGTCTGCACGCCATACAGGCTGTATCTGAAAACGCTTGAAAGGGAAACTGATTTCATCACGGTGCATCACCACATAACGGGCAAAAGGAACAGTCAAATCGTATCGTAATCCTTTTTCACAAAACTTGCTTGCAAGCTTCACCGCATTGCGGCTCAACAATTCTTCATCAGTCAAACCCGAGAAGTAGTCACCCGAATTTTGTATTTTAAACAACAGTTTATCTCCTTCTTCACCATACTTACCCATCAATGTAGATAAGTTTTCCATTGAAGGAGTTTCAATCTGCTGAAATCCATACAAATAAAAAACTTCACGAATCGTATTGAATATATAGTTGCGTTTCGCCATCTCTACAGGCGAAAAGTCTCTTGTTCCTTTAGGAATACCCGGTTTTGTTGCCATAATACAAATCAATCTTTAAGTTCAATGCACAAAATTACATGAAAAGAATAAAAAAACCAACCGCTTATCAAGTAAACAGTTGGTTTTCTATATTCTTTAATCGACAAATGAGTTATTACTCTCTACGATTTGTAAAAATCATGATATAATATACTAAAGTAGCCAAAGAACTCAACGCAGCCACTACATAAGTATATGCAGCCGATTTCAAAGCATCCTGAGCCTGAGTATGATTATAAGCATTCGTCACTCCAGCACTACTCAACCAAGCCAAAGCTCTACGACTCGCATCAATTTCTACAGGTAATGTAATGAAACTGAACAATGTAGTCATGGCAAACAGACAGATACCGATTAAAAGCAGCTGAGGGAAAGTGTTGACCATAAAAATACCGGCCAGCAACACCCACGACATAATAGAAGAAGAAAACTGTACTACCGGAACTAAAGCCGAACGCATCTGCAAAGGAGCATAGGCACGTGCATGCTGTACGGCATGTCCACACTCATGGGCTGCAACAGCTGCAGCTGCTACACTACAGGTATTATAAACTCCTTCACTTAAATTTACAGTTTTATTTGTAGGGTTATAATGGTCTGTCAGCATACCGGGAGTGCTTATCACCGTTACATCGTAAATACCATTGTCGCGCAACATTTTTTCTGCCACCTCTCTTCCTGTCATTCCATTATCCAAAGCAAGACGGGAATATTTCTCAAACTTACTTTGCAGACTAGCTTGTACAATATAACTAATGATGGCAATACCAATAAATAAAATCCAATACATATAATACTTTTTCTTTAAATTAATATCTGCTCTATCTTCTACAAATATATTGCCAAATATACCGAAAAAACAGAACCTGACAAATCTGTCAGATTCTTTTGACTATTATTAAAGATATTCTTAATACTTCTTTAAACTTATTAGGCTCTCATTTTCAGCGATAAAGAAAAAAAGTTATAAAAAAGATATATTTTTTTGCCATAATATTTGGTGGTTTCAGAAAAACCTCATACCTTTGCACTCGCAATCAGGAAATGAATGCAACAGAGGTCTGATTCGCTAGCTCAGCAGGTAGAGCACAACACTTTTAATGTTGGGGTCCTGGGTTCGAGCCCCAGGCGGATCACTCAAAAAAAAAGAGTTACTTTCCAGTAACTCTTTTCTTATTTATATATCTTTACATTCCAAATCGGCAAACCAGTACGTAAATTTTCGTATACTGCCATCTTCCATCCGAATATCATAACTTTCAGAAAAAGGTCTTCCTAACCGAAATGGTACAGGCCAGCGATATATCGGACCATCATAACAAAAAGTATGATACTCCCCATTTTCTCCATTCGGATCTACATAATCCGGTAAAGAATCTACAAAACAACGGTCAATCAGTTTTCCTATAGCCGCTTCCCCCAACCCGTCTGCCATAGTGGTAACAACAACAGTTTTCAAGCCTGAAGACAGAAAGTCATCCATTATCTCTTTCGAAGTTTTTCCCCAAAGCGGTTCTACCACTTCAATACCATAAGGAGAAAGTTGTTGTTCTCTATAAACACGCACATCCCGCAAAAATATATCACCAAAAATAAAATGTGTAACCCCCTCTTTTTTAAAGTGCTTTACGACATTTTCCATAGCCGAAGAATAATCTTCCATTCCTCCTTGAGGAGTCAAATCGACTATATACAAAGGAAAACCTATACTTTCCGCCTGTTTTTCAAGTAGAGACAAAGGAATACCATGCATAGTAGAACGATGTGTATCACGATTTACAGTAGTAAGCAAAGCTACTACTTCATATTCTCCCGTCTGAATTATTTTCCATAAAGCATGAGCTGAATCTTTTCCTCCACTCCAATTGAATACGGCCTTTATTTTATCCATCATCAAAACATTTATAGTTTATAATCGGACACGAATATAAAAAAAGTTGATGATAAAAAAACATTTTTACGCTTCAGACTGTCTATTTATCTGAAAATACAGTCAAAACAACGTATTCGGAGAAAACTCTAAAAAAGAATTATGTGCTTTGAATAATAATCAATAAATTTGCCACCCATAAATAATTTTTGCTACATGAATATAAAAAGCAAGCATACTACGTATATTCTTAGTTTTCTGTTTATCCTAACAAACATTCCTTTTTCTTTACAGGCCCAACAAACATTCACCAACCGGTACGAATCCGATATTCTTTCGTCCGATTCAATATTTGCCCGGTATCTTCACAAACAAAATATTCCTATTACAGCCAACAACGAACTGACTTTACTAACTAGTGGAAAGGCCAAATTCAATCATCTGTTCAAGGAAATAGACAAGGCAAAAGATCATATTCATCTGGAATACTTCAACTTCCGCAATGACTCCATAGCTAAAGAACTTTTCACCCATCTTGTACACAAAGCCAAAGAAGGGGTAGAAATCAGAGCCATGTTCGACGCGTTCGGCAACATGTCAAACAATCGTCCGCTCCGCAAAAAGCACCTGCAAATGTTACGTGAGCAAGGGGTAGAAATCGTTACATTCGATCCAATCCGTTTTCCCTATCTCAACCATATAGGCAGCCGTGATCATCAGAAAATTGTAGTAATAGACGGTATAGCCGGATATACGGGAGGTATGAATATTGCCGATTATTATATCAACGGTCTTCCTAAAATCGGAGCATGGAGAGACATGCATGTCTATATAAAAGGTCCTGCAGCCGAAGAGCTACAAAAGGCATTTCTTACAACTTGGAACAAAGAAACCAAAGAGCATATTGAAGGAAGTGAATTTTTCCCTTACACACGCGACTCACTGATTCTTCCACCGGCTCATGCAGGCGGGCAAGTGGCTATTGTACAGCGTATACCCAAGAAGGCTCCTAAAGCTATACGCCATGCTTACATTGCAGCAATTGATGCAGCTCAATATAAAATTCAAATTATCAACCCCTACTTTACTCCAACAAGAAGCATCCGGAAAGCTATCAAACGAGCTGTTGAACGGGGAGTACGGGTCGAAATTATGATTCCGGGGAAATCGGATATTCCATTCACCCCAGATGCAGCCTTCTACATTGCTAATAAACTGCGAAAAAAAGGAGCACACATCTATGTATATAACGGAGGATTCCATCATTCCAAAGTCATGACCGTAGACGACCGCTTCTGCACAGTAGGTAGCACAAACCTGAACAGTCGGAGTCTGCGATACGACTATGAAATCAATGCATTCATTTTCGACCTTAATATCACAGATGAGCTGAATCAGCTATTCAAAAAAGACAAGTTGAATAGCACAATATTGACAAAAGAGGAATACAAGAAACGCAGTACATGGAAACGGTTCACAGGATGGTTTGCCCATCTGTTTACTCCTGTACTTTAAGTTCAATATAATCTTCTAAAAACATACAGACAGAAAGACCGAATACCTCGGCTTTCTGCCTGTATGTTTTCTTTTATAAACCCGGACACGTCTTTCGATGTCACCCTTTAGGCTTAAGCCGGATATAACAAAGTCCTTATCTCCCGCATGAAAACTACAGAATCGCTATATAAATAATTACACAACTCTCATTCTGTAGCCAAAGAGTATCATCCACAAGCAGCTGAAGGTCTGCTTATTCTTTACAGTCCGCATTTTTTAGCTGACATATCCCCTATAAATATAATATTTTTCTTATTTTTGCCTACTATGTTATATTAGCCTTAACAGGCACAAAGATGATAGAATGAGAGTTATAGATTTAATAAAATCAACAGAAAAAACAGCATTTTCTTTCGAAGTACTGCCCCCTTTAAAAGGAACAGGAATAGAAAAACTATATCAAACCATTGATGCATTACGCGAGTTTGACCCTAAATATATCAACATTACTACTCACCGAAGTGAATATATCTATCAAGAATTGGGAGATGGATTGTATCAACGTAAACGTATTCGCCGTCGCCCGGGAACAGTAGCAGTAGCTGCTGCTATCCAAAACCGCTACGGTATTACAGTAGTACCCCATATATTGTGTAGTGGCTTCTCTCGTGAAGATACTGAATATGTACTGCTCGATCTGCAGTTTCTTGGCATTACCGACCTGCTGATACTCCGTGGCGATAAAGCCAAACATGAAAACGTATTCGTACCCGAACCAGGAGGATACTCACATGCATTGGAGCTTCAACAGCAAATCAACGATTTTAACCAAGGAGTATTCGTGGACGGTTCTCCTATTAAAGCACCGGTACACAAATTCAGCTATGGAGTAGCCTGTTATCCGGAAAAACATGAAGAAGCCCCTAACATCGATCAGGATATCTACTGGTTAAAAAAGAAAGTAGAAGCTGGGGCAGAATATGCTGTTACCCAATTGTTTTATGATAATCAGAAATATTTCGACTTTGTAGAACGAGTTCGTAAGGAAGGCATTCAGATTCCTATTATTCCGGGTATCAAACCATTTTCCAAGCTGTCTCAGCTTACGGTTGTACCCAAGACCTTCAAGGTAGATCTTCCTCAAGAACTGGCACAAGAAGCATTGAAATGCCAGACTGACGAACAAGCCAAAGCTTTGGGTATAGAATGGTGCATCAACCAATGCAAAGAATTGATTGCACACGGAGTACCCAGTATTCATTTCTACACAGTAGGTGCTACTGACAGCGTACGCCAGGTAGCAGCACAAATATATTAATATAGCTCATGTTTTTTAAGGACGTAACAGGACAAGAACAGGTCAAAAGACAATTAATAGAATCAGTACAACATAAAAAAGTGGCTCATGCCCTTCTGTTGTGCGGACGACAAGGGAGCGGGAAACTGCCTCTTGCTCTTGCCTATGCCCGATACTTGTGTTGTGAATCTCCTAACGAACATGATGCCTGCGGAGTATGTCCTTCATGTGTAAAAATGAATAAACTGATTCATCCCGACATACATTTTGCTTTCCCCATCGTCAAGCAAAAAGCCGGAAAAGATAGTGTATGCAATGACTTCCTGCCTGCATGGAGGGAAATTATCTTACATTCTCCTTACTTCGGTCTTCCCGACTGGTTGGAAAAAATGGGAGCAAGCAATCAACAGGCACAAATTTTTGTACGCGAAAGCGACGAAATACAACGGAAGTTGGCACTAAAGGCCAGTCAGGGACAATTTAAGGTGATGCTTATCTGGCTTCCCGAAAAAATGAATGCCGAATGCAGTAACAAACTACTGAAATTACTGGAAGAACCACCCGCAGGCACCGTTTTTCTCTTGGTAAGCGAAGAACCGGAATTATTGCTTCCTACGATTCGAAGCCGTACACAACGCATCAATCTGCCTCCACTGTCTGAACACGAAATCGCTCAGGCTTTGGAAGAGCGATATAGAATTCAGCCCGATGATGCACGTGAAATAGCTCACCAGGCTTCCGGTAGCATGCGACAGGCACTAGAAGCCATCCACCTGAGCGAAGAGCACAAGGTGTTCTTCGATTTGTTTATCAGACTCATGCGCTCCTCATATGCACGGCGTATTGTAGAGATGAAACAATGGAGCGAGCAAGTAGCATCTATGGGAAGGGAAAGACAGAAAAACTTTCTTTTTTACTGCCAACGCATGATACGGGAAAACTTTATCTACAACTTCCATCTTCCGGATATGAATTACATGACGCAGGAAGAACAGCAGTTTGCCGTACGTTTTTCTCCCTTTGTCAACGAGCGAAATGTGATTGGCATTATGGAAGAACTGGCAGAGGCTCAAACACACATCGAACAGAATGTAAACGCAAAAATAGTATTTTTTGATTTTGCACTGAAAATGATTGTATTACTGAAAGGCTGAAAACAAATTATAGACAGAAAGCCGACCATATCGGCATTAAAATATATAAACTATGAGCAAATTCTTACTAAAAAACGGAAGCGGCTCCTTGTGTTGCAAAGGCTGCGGACGACAAGATAACAAACTCAACACTTACGACTGGCTGGCAGATATACCCGGAAATGCCGAAGAACAGGATATGGTTGAGGTACAATTCAAAAATACCCGAAAGGGATACTTTAAAAACAGCAATCGCCTGCCATTGGAAAAAGGTGATATTGTAGCAGTAGAAGCCAGTCCGGGACATGATATCGGTACCGTAACACTGACGGGCCGACTGGTTCCTCTACAGATGAAGAAGGCTAATATCAAACCGGATGCAGAAATTCGCCGCGTATACCGAAAGGCAAAACCGGTAGATATGGAAAAGTACGAAGAAGCCAAATCGCGCGAACATAATACCATGATTCGTTCACGTCAGATTGCAGCCGACTTGGGCTTGCAAATGAAAATTGGTGATGTGGAGTATCAGGGAGACGGTAACAAGGCTATCTTCTATTACATTGCAGATGAACGTGTAGACTTCCGTCAGCTGATTAAGGTCCTGGCAGAAGCGTTCCGTGTGCGTATCGAAATGAAACAAATCGGTGCCCGACAGGAAGCCGGACGAATTGGAGGTATCGGTCCCTGCGGACGTGAATTGTGCTGTGCAACTTGGATGACAAACTTTGTGTCAGTGTCTACCAGTGCGGCTCGTTATCAAGATATTTCACTGAATCCACAAAAGCTGGCTGGCCAATGCGCAAAACTGAAGTGTTGCCTGAATTACGAAGTAGACGCCTACGTAGAATGCCAGAAACGTTTACCAAGCAAAGAACTGACACTGGAAACTATGAATGGCACATATTATTATTTTAAGGCAGACATCCTGAAAGGAACCATCACCTACTCTACCGACAAGAGTTTCCTTGCCAATGAAGCCACCATTACAGCCAAAAGGGCTTTCGAAATCATCAATATGAATCGCCGTGGTGAAAAACCAGAAAAGCTGGAAGATATTTTCAGACAGGACAATGCTCGTCCAAAAGATTTGCTTGAACAGGAAAGTCTGACCCGTTTTGACAAGAGTAAAAACAGCAAAAACAAAAAGAAAAAGAAAGCTGAAGCTGCTCCTATAGAAAAAAGCGGTAATAAACCTGCAACTCAGCCAGTAAAAGAAGCGCAGACAGATAAACCTAAAGAAAACCGCACACGGGATAATCAGCCAAAAGAAAAGAATCGTCCTCCACAACCCAAAAACAATAAAAACAAGGATGATGCGGCAATAAAAGCGACAGAAAAACAGGAAACTGCAGGTGAAAGTACAGAAGAAAAGACACAACGTCCAGCCCGCAATAACCGCAACCGTAATAACCGGCGCCCGAAAAACAATAACCGCAATCAAAACAAGGAAAAAAACAATTCCGGACAAAATACAACAGGAGCCTCTGAGCAAGGCAATACAAGTCATGAAGAATAAATGGATATTCTGCCTCTTCTCTGTACTGTTCGGTATCACAGGATGTAGAAACAGTACGGTTTATCATACTTACCAGCCAACCACCGAAAAGGGTTGGCTGAGTAAGGATACACTATATTATGCTTTACCTACCGATATTCTTCCAAACAACTTCAAGCTAAATATCTGTATACGACATACAGAATTATATCCATACAAGGATATATGGGTTGAAGTAGGATGCAAGGAAAATCCAGCAAAAAAAGATACATTTCATTTATATCTGACCGACCAGAAAGGACGTTGGACCAGCAATACCACCGGACGTTTATATCAGTGCAATTTTGATAAAGGAAATCTGAATCTATCTTCTCAAGACAGTACTCTATATATTATCCACTTGATGAGCGACTCGATACTGACAGGTATTCATGATATGGGAATCCGTTTATCGCTCCCGAGCCGCGTCAATACGGAGGAAAACAAAAAGTAAGATTGTAAATCCCCATAAAGAAGAACCTCCATAACTGAAGAAAGGAAGCGGAATACCAATTACAGGTGTCAATCCAAGCACCATACCGATATTGACGAACAGATGGAAAAAGAAAATACTCAATACTGAATATCCATAGATACGCCCAAACCGGGAAGTCTGCCGCTCTGCCAACATAATGAGACGACAAATTAAAATAACAAACAGAAGAATAACAGCAGACGAGCCCAAAAATCCTTGTTCCTCACCTACAGTACAAAAGATAAAGTCTGTATCCTGCTCCGGTACATACTTAAGTTTTGTCTGAGTTCCATTCAGAAAACCTTTGCCAGCAAATCCTCCAGAACCAATCGCAATCTTACTTTGGTTTACATTATATCCGGCTCCGGTAGGATCATCTTCCATCCCTAACAGAACTTCAATACGAATCTGCTGGTGCGGCTCCAGTACATTATTGAACACATAATCAGCCGAGAAGAAGAAACCTATCGAGCAAATAGAGAACAACATAACATACAGATAGTTGGCAAATCGTTCACGCAAAAAGAGATACAGTAAATAACCCACTAAAGCCACACAAACAACACCCTGCAACCAAGCCACATCGAATGGAATGACATACAGAGAAAAAAGAAGTCCCAGAAACACTGTTCCCCCTCCATAAAGTAGAATTATATTTACCGCTTTCTGATTACGGCAATAAGCCTTAACCAATAGAGCAGAAAATAAGATTATCAAGCTAAATACCGAAAAGGCTCCCCACGACGTACATTCATCCGGCATCATCACTGCGTTAAATCGTATTCCTACAATAAAATAAATGACAGCACAAACTCCTGCAAATAGTACAGAACCCGTCATTCCTTCACGATACAAAACCAAAAAGAAGGCAAAATAGACCAATGCAGAGCCTGTTTCCCGCTGAAGAATAATCAAGATCATCGGAACAAATATCATACCCAAGCATATCAGCATATGCTTAGTACGCTCAATTGAAAAAGTATATTCGCCCATAAACTTGGCCAATGCCAAGGCCGTCGTAAACTTTGCAAATTCAGCAGGCTGCAAACTGACAGGTCCCAATACAATCCACGACCTGGAGCCTTTGATCTCATGAGGATTGAAAATAGTACCGAAGAGCAACAGCAGCAGAATACCATAAAATAAATAAGCATACGTATCGTAAAAACGAGCATCCAGCATCAGAAGAACAAAGCCAAGCCCCAACGAACAGCCAATCCACATCAACTGTTTGCCGGCACGTGTCGTAAAGTCAAAAAAGTTAGGCTCTCCATAATCATAACTGGCTCCACACACACTCAACCATCCACATAAGACAAGAATCAGATAAAGTCCAATTGTCCACCAGTCTACTGTTTTCCAGATACTATCTCTCGTGTATACCATAATCTATTCTTCGCTGTTGAATATCTGTAGCCAACACCTCATCTTCCGGTGACAGCTTTCCTTTTAAATATTTCTCAATCATCAGTTTTCCGATAGGAACTCCATAAGTAGCTCCCCATCCTCCATTTTCAACATACACGGCAATGGCTATTTTCGGATTGTTCATCGGAGCAAACCCCATAAAGGCAGAGTGGTCTCTTCCATGGTTCTGTGCAGTACCGGTCTTACCACAAACTTCTATATCCGGAAGATTCGCAGCCCGACAAGTTCCACCCAATACTGCATTTCGCATTCCTTCAACTACCTCATCGTAATGCACCTTATCTACCATGGTATATCGCTTTTCCTTATATTCTGGAGCAAGAGACTCTCCTTCTATCTGTTTTACCACATGAGGGGTAATAAAATAACCCCGATTAGCAATGGTAGCTCCCAGGTTAGCAATCTGCAAAGGTGTTGCAGTAACCTCTCCCTGTCCGATAGCAATACTAATAATGGTCAGTCCATTCCATGATCCTCGATAAGCCTTGTCATAATAACCCGCATTAGGAATCATACCGCGTTTCTCTCCCGGAAGATCAATGCCCAATGTATATCCGAATCCCATTGAAACCATATAATCACGCCATGTATTCATCGCTTTCTGCACAGAACCATATTTTTGGCGTGCCCCTATCATATAGTACAATCCCCAACAAAAAAATCCGTTACACGAAGTAGCAATAGCAGGAACCAGCGACAGTGGAGAAGGATGCCCATGACAACCTACGTGCAGACCTCTATACGAAAAGCCACCTACACAAGAATAAGAAGTACCTGTCGTAATGATTCCTTCCTGGAGAAAAGTCAGTGCCTGAGTAGTCTTGAAAGTAGAGCCCGGAGGATAAGTCCCCATAATAGCACGATTCAGCAAAGGTTTCCATGGATTTCGCGCCATTTCCAGATGATTTTTTCCTCGGTTACGTCCCACCATCAGACGAGGATCGTAGGTAGGAGAAGAAACCAGACATAAAACTTCACCAGTAGAAGGCTCTATAGCTACAATACTGCCAATCTTTCCTTCCAGCAAGCGTTCCCCCAACATTTGCAGTTCGATATCCAAACTTAATGTCAGATTCTTTCCAGGAACAGATGCTTTATCGAAAGCCCCATCCATATAGTTTCCCTGAATACGGCCACGAGCATCACGTAACAGAACTTCTACTCCCTTTTCCCCCCGCAATTGCTTTTCGTAAAAGCTCTCTACTCCTAATTTACCGATAAAATCTCCCGGAGCATAATATTCATCTGCTTCCATTTCCGATTTGGAAACTTCTCCGATATCACCCAAAATGTGTGCTCCCGCATTATAATTATACTGGCGTATCGTCCTTCGCTGTATATAAAAGCCCGGAAACTTAAATTGTTTCTCTTGAAAAACGCCACATTCCTCGGCAGACAACTGGGATAAAAAAACCTGATTTGTATAAGGAGAATATCCCGGATTAAGCTTTCTGTTTTTCAGGTCACGAAAACGTTTCCTCAAAAAATCCGGTGTAATTTGTAATGTACGACAAAGGTCTAATGTGTCTAAAGAAGTGATTTCTTTCATTACTACCATAATATCATAAGCCGGCTGGTTATAAACCAACAGTTTATCAGTACGGTCGTATATCACCCCCCGACTGGGATATTGCACTTTTTTCAGAAAGGCATTGCTGTCTGCATGTTTCTTATAATCATCGCTCATAATCTGCAATACGAACAGACGCACAATAAAAAGCAGTGCTACGACAAGCACCGCACCACCTATCACGTATTTTCTCCGTTCCAGATTATAATCTCTTTTCACTTCTTTCCCGATATATAATTAACACATAAAATAAACAAGACAGTCATAATCACATCGGATACCACTTTCAACAGGAACAGCTTCCAACTGAATAATGAAAAGGTATCAAGAAGATGTAAAATAAATACATAAAGAAACGTACAGGTCAACACGTATCTTAAATAAGGTAAAAACCCTAGCTGACGCATATCAGGGACAGCTTCTTCCGGAATATCGCGTACCGTTTGTATACGCAAAAGAGGGTGACGTACAAAAGCAAGAAAAGTAGCTGCAGCCGCATTCATCCCCGGGGTATTACAAAAAAGATCGATAGCCAATCCAAGAAAAAAAGCCCAACATAGCAATGATTTTCGAGACACATTTACATCCAAACTGAGTATAAAATAAATATAAAACAAGGGGGTTGCATACTCATAAATATGGATATGATTAAGAACCAGTACCTGAAGTAGTACCAATCCCACAAACCACAACAAGCGTTGCATTAACTGTACCATTGCTATCTGACCTGTTTTTAATTTTTTTCCATCAATTTCTCCAAATCTCCCAACTCCTCTCTTCCTTTAGCCGCTATCACCTGCACACTATTCAAACGTGCAAAGTTAGTAAAAAGCTTCACTCTCAGCCAATACGTCAATCCATCATGACTATCTTTCATATCATCCACTACTCCGATAGGAATTCCTTCAGGAAATACGGCACTATATCCACTGGTGACAATTGTATCTCCCAAAGAAAACTCAGAATGACGAGGCATATCTTTTACTAATGCATACTGAGAAGACCCTCCTTCCCACTTTAAAGCACCCAAATATTCTGTACGCTTTATCTTACAACTGATACTACTCTTGGCATTCAGTACGGAAAGTATCAACGAATAGTGAGAAGAAGTCTGATACACAATACCCACAACTCCATTACCATCAATCACTCCCATTTCCGGGCGGATTCCATCTTTCTCTCCTTTATTAATAGTAATATAGTTATTCAGACGGGTAATGCTGTTATTCACCACGTCTGCCGGATAGCATTGATAATCCCGTAACACATCTTCTTGCAAGCGTACAATAGAGGTAGTATCAGCTGTATAATGAGCCAGTTCCCTTTTCATCCTCTCGACCAGTAATTCCAGTTCCGTATTCCTTGCAACCAATGCCTTGTTTACTGAACGAAGTCCAAAATAAGAAGTAATATCACTTACCTCTTCACAAATCATGCCAGATAATGAGTTTGCCGAAGTAAAAAATACGCTTCCCTGATAGCTGTTAAAACGGAACAACAAGACAAAACTGATCACTTCCAAAAGAAAGAAAAGTAACCAGTAATTATATTTCAATAAGAAGCGTAGCAGATTTTGCATAAACAAAAAAGATTTTAATCACTTTAAGCAGTGCAAAGGAGACTATCATACAATCTCTTTTACACTGCTTAAAGAAAAAAGGAAGAAGAAAGATTATCTCATCAAGAATGAGAAACGGTCTACATTCTTCAATGCAATACCCGTACCCTTTGCTACACTCAGCAACGGATCTTCGGCTATATGGAAAGGAATGTTAATCTTCTCTGTCAGACGTTTGTCGAGTCCGCGAAGCAAAGCACCTCCACCTGCCAGATAAATACCATTGCTTACAATATCTGCATAAAGTTCGGGAGGAGTATTTTCCAAGGCATTCAGAATAGCTGTTTCCACCTTTGCTATGCTCTTTTCCAGACAATGTGCAATTTCCTGGTAGCATACAGGAATTTCCATAGGCAAAGCTGTAATACGATTCGGGCCTCTCACGATATAATCTTCCGGAGCATCGTCACCCAAATCGGTCAACGCAGCACCCACATGCAATTTGATACGTTCAGCCATACGTTCACTGACCTTGACATTATGCTGGCGAGCCATATATTCCTGGATATCAGCAGTCAGATCGTCTCCTGCAACACGGATTGAACTATTCGAAACGATACCACCCAAGGAGATGACAGCAATCTCCGTAGAGCCACCACCTATATCTACAATCATATTACCTTCAGGAGCTTCCACATCAAGACCAATACCTATTGCTGCAGCCATCGGCTCAAAAATCAGATAGACATCACGTCCACCTGCATGCTCTGCGCTATCACGTACAGCACGAAGTTCAACTTCGGTAGAACCGGAGGGAACCCCAATCACCATACGAAGTGAAGGAGTAAACAAGCGGCGTCCGGTGCTGGCTTTCTTAATCAAACCACGCATCATCTGCTCACACGCATTAAAGTCTGCAATTACTCCATCTCTCAACGGACGTACAGTACGGATATTCGGATTTTCTTTTTCATACATCAGTTTTGCACGTTCACCTACCGCAATCATTTTTTCCGTACGGCGGTCGAGTGCTACTACTGAAGGTTCATCTACTACAATCTTGTCGTTGCTAATAATAATGGTATTAGCAGTTCCAAGATCCATTGCTATTTCTTGTGTAAAGGAGAATAAACCCATTTTTTATCTTTTGAACTATTTACAAAACAGACAATGAAAGTATCTTGTTCAAATGCACTGGCAATTAAAACAAGATACTTTCACTGAAAATATTAATGTTTAAAGTGACGAACTCCAGTAATCACCATGGCTACCCCATGTTCGTTGCAGTACTGGAATGTCAATTCATCTTTTACCGATCCACCCGGCTGAATCACTGCCTTGATACCTTCTTTATCTGCAATTTCCACACAATCCGGGAAAGGGAAGAACGCATCGCTGGCCATCACAGCTCCATTCAAATCAAAGCCAAATGATTTTGCTTTTTCAATTGCCTGCTTCAAGGCATCTACACGTGAAGTCTGTCCCACTCCACTTGCTACCAGCTGTTTGCCTTTTGCCAAAACGATAGCGTTACTCTTGCTGTTCTTTACAATCTTATTTGCAAACAACATATCATCAATTTCAGCTTCCGACGGAGCCTTTTCTGAAACCTGCTTCAAGTCTTCACGAGTTTCAATGCGAGTATCTTTATCTTGTACCAATACTCCATTCAACAAAGAACGGAACTGTTTGCGAGGCATTTCAGCTGCTTTACGTACCAAAATAATACGGTTCTTCTTCTGAGTAAGAATCTGCAATGCATCCACATCATAATCCGGAGCAATAATCACCTCGAAGAACAATCCGTTGATTTCTTCTGCAGTAGCACGGTCTATCGGAGCATTTGTAACCAATACACCACCAAAAGCAGAAACCGGATCGCCAGCCAAGGCAGCCTTCCATGCTTCGAGCACAGTTTCACGTGAAGCCAGCCCACAAGCATTATTATGTTTCAGAATTGCAAATGTAGTTTCGCTAAATTCATCTATCAAATCAATAGCTGCGTTGATGTCCAACAAGTTGTTGTAAGAAATTTCCTTACCGTGAATCTGATCGAAAACCTTGTTTAAATCGCCATAGAAATAACCTCTCTGATGAGGATTCTCTCCATAACGTAAAGTTTTCTGGTCTTCTACCGCACAACGGAAAGCTGAGCCTTCTTCTCCATCGAAATAGCCGAAGATAGCAGAATCGTAATGAGAAGAAACAGCAAAAGCTTCTTTCGCAAACCAGCGACGTTCTGCCAATGTAGTGACCGCACCGTTTTCATTCAGGATATCGGCAAATGGTTTATACTGAGCCTTGCTGGCAACAATTACCACATCATTGAAGTTTTTGGCAGCTGCACGAATCAAAGAGATACCACCTATATCAATTTTTTCAATAATAGCCTGTGCATCGGCACCCGAAGCCACAGTATCTTCAAACGGATACAAGTCTACAATCACCAAATCAATCTCAGGAATCTCATATTGTGCAATCTGCTGGAGGTCTCCTTCCAGGTCACGACGGCACAAAATGCCTCCGAACACTTTAGGGTGAAGGGTTTTTACACGTCCACCTAAAATAGAAGGATAAGTTGTCAAATCTTCTACTGCCTTACAAGGGTATCCCAGTGACTCGATAAACTGACGAGTACCCCCTGTTGAAAGAAATTCTACACCTTCTGCATGCAACTTTGTAATAATCTCATCCAGACCATCTTTATGATAAACCGAAACTAATGCGGTTTTGATTCTTTTTGACTCTGCCATCGCTATAACTTTTTAAAATATTTGGGTACAAAGTTAGAAAAAATCAGTTGTATCTCATATAGTAACAAAAGGAAATATTATTTATTAAACATCATTATGGAAATATCCATCAATTTTAATACACCCAAAGAACGGATCTACCATTTAAACACCTTATCTATAATTATATATTCTGTATTCGACGGATTTTGTAACACAAATGTAACACATATGACACTTCAATATAATATGTCTGGGGTATTTTTGCACGCATAAAAACAGTACTAACAATATTATATGGAAACAGTTTATCTAGGAATTGTGATATTCCTTTTCATGCTGGCAGTATTCGACCTGCTGGTAGGTGTCAGTAACGATGCTGTAAACTTCATGAATTCCGCAGTCGGAGCGAAAGTTGCACGTTACAAAACAATTGTTATAGTAGCAGCAATCGGAGTGTTTGCCGGTGCAGTCATGAGTAACGGAATGATGGATATTGCCCGTCATGGAATTTTCCATCCGGCCAATTTCAGTTTCTACGAAATCATGTGTATTTTATTGGCAGTCATGGTCACTGACGTGGTACTGCTGGACGTATTCAACACATTAGGTCTTCCCACCTCTACTACCGTATCTATGGTATTCGAACTCTTAGGTGGTACATTTATCTTAGCTATTCTTAAAATAATCGGCGACGAAAGCGGACTTCTTTCATTGGGCGATATGATGAATACAGAAAAAGCGCTGTCCGTCATTATGGGTATCTTCCTGTCCGTAGCCATTGCTTTCATTGCCGGAACATTTGTACAATACATCTCCCGTCTGATTTTCAGTTTCAATTATAAGAAAAAACTTTCCTGGACAATCGGTATCTTCGGAGGTATTTCTGTAACCGCTCTTTCTTACTTCGTTTTGATAAAAGGTTTGAAAAGCGCTCCTTTCATGACACCGGAGTCATTAGCATGGATTCAAGAAAATACTACCATATTAGTTCTCGGATGTTTTGTTTTCTTCACCGCCTTAATGCAAATCTTGCATTGGTGTAAAGTGAATGTATTCCGTATCATCGTCTTACTAGGTACATTCTCTCTGGCTCTGGCTTTTGCCGGAAACGACTTGGTGAACTTTATCGGTGTACCTTTGGCTGGTTTTTCTGCCTACACAGACTATATGGCCAACTCAAACGGTACAGATATACACAATTTCATGATGACATCACTCATGTCGTCAGCCCAAACCCCGATTATTTTCCTGTTTGCTTCGGGAATCATCATGGTATATGCTCTTGCAACTTCTAAAAAAGCCAAGAACGTAATCAAGACTTCTGTCGACTTGGCCCGTCAGGAAGAAGGTGATGAAATGTTCGGTTCATCAGCTTTGGCCAGAACCATTGTGCGTCGTGCAACCAACATTAACGAATTCCTGACTCGTGTAATTCCGGCTAACGTACGCCAGTGGATAGACAGCCGTTTCAACAAAGATGAAGTGATACTGGAAAATGGTGCTGCATTTGATATGGTACGTGCTGCTGTCAATCTGGTATTATCAGGTCTGCTGATTATTATCGGTACAACCATGAAGCTTCCTCTTTCTACTACATATGTAACCTTTATTGTAGCCATGGGTACTTCATTGTCAGACCGTGCATGGGGACGTGAAAGTGCAGTTTATCGTATCACCGGTATGCTGTCAGTTATCGGTGGATGGTTTATCACTGCATTCGTAGCATTCACCATCTGTGCTTTGGTTACAGCCATCATGTTCTATACAAGTTTCGTGGGTATGTTTGTCTTCATCTGTGTAGCAGTCTTCCTCCTTGTACGCAGCAACATCCAATACAGCAAGAAAGAAAAGACCGAACAGCAGGACGATACATTCAAGCGTATGATGTCTACTAAAGACAAGAGTGAAATCCTTTCACTGTTACGCCAGCATGTAAAAGAAACCATGACAGACTACATCGAATACAGTCGCAACGCATACATTCAAGCAACTGACGGTTTTATCAATGAAGACTTGAAGCTTCTGAGAAAAGTCATCAACTCAACCGACGAACAGAAAAAGATGTTGAAGAAACGTCGCCGTAAGGAAATTTTAGGATTACGACGCATTCCTATCACCATCGCAATAGAAAAGAACACTTGGTTCCACTTGGGAAGCAACAGCTGCGAACAGATGCTTTACTGTTTGAAACGTATCGGCGAACCTTGTAAAGAACACGTGGATAACAACTTCAACCCTATTCCACAAGTTTGTATTGAAGAGTTCACCCCTATACGTCAAGAACTATCTCAATTAATGGAGCGTACCCGCACAGCTATCGATCAAAACAACTACGACAGTGCAGACGAAATTCTGAAGCAAGGAGATGATTTGAAAAACAAGATTTCAGCTCTTCGCAAGCAACAGATGAACCGTATGCAGGAAGTTGATACGACCAACCTGAAAGCATTAATGGTATACCTGAATATCCTTCAGGAATCACAAGAATTGGTAAGCATCTGGCGTCATTTGCTCCGTGCAAGCCGTTTCTTCCAGATGGACTATGTACCACAGGAAATGCCTCATCTTGCCGCTACAGAATAAACACACACAATATCCCTAGAATGAGAAACCCTGTAAAAGCTGAAAAGCTTTTACAGGGTTTTCTTTTTATATGATCTTTTGTTCTCTTTCTGACAAAATGTAAATATCCAATTTATTCTGCTGGTGCGATTATAATGAATGACAAAATGTCAAATCAGAGCCCCACAGGCAAGCAAATCTGGAGCTACATACAGAGTTTGTGAAAACAAAGGCCGTTTTTTAGCAGATACGATTTTCCATAAATCAAGCGAAAATCGAACTCACGCAGCAAATGTATAGAGCACATGGCCACTTTCCTCATAAATGCCACAAAATACACAGATATCAAGTACAGATTATCATGATAAAAATCACTTGATTTATTAGCAAAAAACATCAAAAAACGGCCTTATCAAAATAGAAAATCAGGAATTCATAGAAAAAAAACGAACATTTCAGAGAAAGAAGTCGACGTGACTAATCACATAAGCCTGCGCGATTAGTCGCGTAAGCCACCGATACTTGTATCGTCAGGCATCGATTCAAGTCACAAATTCGTTTATTTCCAGTCCCAAAACATGCCATACAGCATATTTCAAACGTGTTATAAAACAGGAAAAGCCCTCTTTTAAATACAAGAGTCGCATTTTTCTTCAAAATGCCGGTTAGCTAAAACCAAGAATAATCAGAATAATGACACATAAATTGCGTTTCCGCTATCAATATAACATCCATCTATAAACAAAAAAACGGCTGCCTTTTACAGACAGCCGCTTCTCTATGAATGTGGAAATATTATTCTTTCACTTCCCATCCCAATGCAGAAGCACCCAATACAGCAGCATCCGCATCTTTCAATTGAGAAAGCAACAACTTAGTCTTACCTTCGTAAATCTTAAGTACATTCTTATCGATAGCTCTCTGGATCGGTTTCATCAGATAATCTCCAGACTTAGCCAGACCACCGAACAGGATAATAGCTTCAGGGCTTGAGAATGCGATGAAGTTTACCAAAGCTTCACCCAGGATAGTACCTGTATATTCGAAGATATCCAAAGCCAGTTTATCACCTTTTATTGCAGCATCGTATACGTCTTTTGATACGATATCTTCTACCGGGATATTTCTCAGCAAACTTGGTTCAGTACGCTGTACCAGGAATTCACGTGCTGTACGTGCTACACCGGTAGCAGAGCAGTAAGTTTCAAGACATCCTTTACGACCACAACCGCACTGACGTCCTTCCGGATTCACAATTACATGTCCCAATTCACCGGCAAAACCATCGTGACCGTAAACCAACTGACCGTTGATTACAATACCACTACCTACACCGGTACCCAATGTAATCATGATAAAATCTTTCAAGCCACGTGCTGCACCATAAGTCATTTCGCCGATAGCAGCTGCGTTTGCATCGTTTGTCAAAGCTGTAGGAACACCTAACTTTTCTTCGAACATGGCAGCCAATGGAATAATTCCTTTCCATGGAAGGTTTGGAGCAAACTCAATTGTACCATTGTAATAGTTACCGTTCGGAGCACCTACACCCATACCTTTGATTTTTTCAGCACCACCTACTTGCTGCAACAGAGGAAGAAGTTTTTTGCAGACAGCATCTACATAATCTTCTACTTTGTCGTACTCCTGAGTCTTTACAGAATCAGAAACCAATACATTTCCACGAGAATCTACGATACCGAACACTGTGTTTGTACCGCCGATATCCATACCTACCACGTAGGGTTTTTCCATGTTTATTGTCATGATGATATATTATTTTAGGGTTAATTTATTGCGACAAATGTAACGAATACGTAAAAAACGCGCAAATTTTTTATTCATTTTATGACAGACTCTTGTAACTTTTCCTACCTTAGCAACGTCTAATGAGGTATAAAACGAACAGAAGACAAAAGTATGATACACTTGCACGAAATCAACAAAACCTATCATAACGGAGCACCGTTGCATGTTCTTAAAGGTATAAACCTGGATATTGAAAAAGGAGAGTTTGTATCGATTATGGGAGCATCCGGCTCGGGAAAATCTACTTTACTTAACATTTTAGGTATTTTGGACAACTATGATTCGGGAGAATACAGACTGAACGGAGTATTAATCAAAGACCTAAGTGAAAACAAGGCAGCCGAATACCGTAACCGGATGATTGGTTTCATATTCCAGTCATTCAATTTGATTTCGTTCAAAAATGCCATGGAAAATGTGGCATTGCCTTTATTCTATCAAGGGGTAAACAGAAAGAAACGGAATGAGCTGGCGATGGAATACCTTGAAAAACTCGGACTGAAAGAATGGGCTCATCACATGCCCAACGAGTTATCGGGCGGACAGAAGCAGCGTGTAGCTATTGCCCGTGCCTTGATTTCCAAACCGCAGATTATTTTGGCAGACGAACCAACCGGAGCATTGGACAGCAAAACATCGGTAGAAGTTATGAATATTCTGAAAGAACTTCACGAAAAAGAAGGACTTACCATTGTGGTGGTAACGCATGAAAGTGGTGTAGCCAACCAGACCAACAAGATTATCCACATAAAAGATGGAATAATCGAACGCATCGAAGACAATATTGACCACAACGCTTCTCCATTCGGACAAAACGGATACATGAAATAACATTATGCTCGACCTGATTCAAGAAATATATGCGACCATTATGCGCAACAAATTGCGCACGGCACTGACCGGTTTTTCCGTAGCATGGGGAATCTTTATGCTTATTGTGCTTCTGGGCGCCGGCAACGGACTGATTCATGCATTTGAAAACAGTTCGAAAGACATGAAAATGAACTCTGTCAAAATTTATCCCGGATGGACTTCCAAACCATATAAAGGATTAAAAGAAGGAAGAAAAATTTCCCTCAACGAAAAAGACCGCAAACTGACTGAAAGATCTTTCTCCGATCATGTAATCAGTACCGGAGCTACAGTCAGCAAAAGTGATGTCGTTCTTACTTACGAAAAAGAATTCCTTACCATCAATACGGATGGAGTTTTTCCAAGCTATCCGGAACTGGAGGCTATAAAGCTAAAGAAAGGACGTTTCATCAATGAACGGGATATGCAGGAAAAACGTAAAGTCATGGTACTTCACGAAAAGTCGGCCCGTATTCTGTTTCCCAAAACAGAACCTATAGGGAAATACGTCAATGCACAAGGAGTGGCTTATCAAATTATAGGAATCTATACAGACAAAAACAGTTTTTCTCCGTCTGCACTGGTGCCTTTTACGACCCTGCAATTAGTATACAGCAAAGGAGACAGTATTGATGATATCGGTTTTACTACCAAAGGGCTGACCGATATGGCCACTAACGAGCAATTCGAAAAAGACTATCGGAAAGCACTTGGAGAACAAAAATTCTTCGATGCAGAAGACGACGGAGCCATCTGGATATGGAATCGCTTTACCCAATATCTCCAACAGCAGCAAGCCAATGGCATACTTCATACCGTGATTTGGGTAATCGGAATCTTTACTCTACTAAGCGGTATCGTAGGGGTCAGCAATATTATGTTGATTACCGTACGAGAACGCACACACGAATTCGGTATCCGCAAAGCACTGGGTGCCAAACCTTCTTCCATTCTTTGGTTGATTATATCAGAAAGTGTGGTAATCACTACTTTCTTCGGATACATTGGTATGGTAGCCGGCATTGCCACAACCGAATATATGAATGTCATTGCAGGCAAGCAGACAATGGATATCGGAGTGGCTTCTATTACGGTATTCGAAAATCCGACTGTGGATATCAGCATCGCTATTCAAGCCACACTGACACTTATCATTGCCGGTACGCTGGCAGGGTTATTCCCGGCAAGAAAAGCAGTAAAAATACGCCCGATAGAGGCACTTAGAGCAGATTAAGTATGAGAAAGTTCGATTTAGACACATGGGAGGAAATACTTGTCACCATCACCCGCAATAAAACACGAAGCCTACTGACTGCATTTGGTATTTTCTGGGGTATCTTTATGCTGGTATGCTTAATGGGGGGTGCACAAGGTACACGGGATTTATTGTCAAGACAGTTCAAAGGATTTGCTACCAATTCCGGCTTTCTGGCCTCCAACCAAACCAGCAAGGCATACAAAGGTTTTCAGCAAGGACGGTATTGGGATTTGGAAAATAAGGACGTGGAGCGAATCAGACGCAATGTAATTGGTATTGATGTCATCACTCCTAACCTGACTCGCTGGGGCATCAATATAATACACAAGGAGAACAACATATCCGGTACTTTAAAAGGTTTATATCCTGTTTATGAAAAGATAGAAACGCCTCAAATAGTGTTCGGACGTTACTTGAATGATATGGATATCAGAGATAGAAGAAAGGTATGTGTAATCGGACAGCGTATTTATGAAAGTCTGTTTCCCGACAAGAGTGATCCTTGTGGAAAATACATTCAAATAGATAGTATTTATTATCGCGTAATTGGGGTGAATGCTGCATCGGGCAACATGTCTATCAACGGACAGTCGGAAACATCGGTAGTTATCCCTTTTACGACCATGCAACAAAATTATAACTTCGGAAAAAAGGTACAGTTGCTCTGCTACACGGCCCGTAAAGGATATCGAATCAGCGAAGTGGAAAAAGAAGTGGAACAAATAGTAAAACAAGCTCACATGATTCACCCGGACGACCAGCAAGCTATTATCCAGGTCAATGCAGAAGCCATGTTCAGTATGATGGACAATGTATTCGAGGGTATACGTATCTTGGGGTGGATGGTAGGACTGGGAACGCTGCTCGCCGGAGCCATCGGTGTAAGTAATATCATGATGGTGACAGTAAAAGAGCGTACTACCGAAATCGGTATCCGTCGTGCCATTGGTGCACGCCCCAATGATATTCTGCAACAGATTCTATCGGAGAGTATTGTATTAACTATTCTGGCGGGTATGATTGGTATCTCGTGTGCCGTATTCATACTTAACATTGTAGAAGAAGCGACAAGTACTCCTATAGATCCCGTGCATTTTCAAATCAGCTTTTGGGCGGCCATTGGTTCCTGTATCTTATTGATGATATTGGGTGTACTGGCTGGACTGGCTCCTGCCTACCGTGCCATGGCTATCAAACCGATAGAAGCCATCAGAGACGAATAATTATAATTCAACTAATCCGAAAATCAAAACAATCTTAAATATGAAAAAGTACATCAAAATTGCCGTACTGGTTCTGACAGGAATCATCATTATCGGAACGTTTGTTTTCCTTTACCAAAAATCACAACCAGAGGAAACCATGTATCACACCATGAAAGCAGAAAAGACCAATCTGGTGCAAACTACCGTTGCGACGGGAAAGATAGAACCGCGCGATGAGGTACAAATCAAACCTCAGATTTCGGGTATCATTTCTGAAGTCTATAAAGAGGCTGGTCAGACTGTAAAGAAAAACGAAGTAATAGCCAAGGTAAAGGTAATTCCCGAATTGGGAACACTGAATGCAGCCGAAAGTCGTGTCCGCCTGGCAGAGATGAACGGGAAACAGGCAGAAACAGATTTGCTGCGTATGGAGAAACTCTACGAAAGCAAACTGGTAAGCAACGAAGAATACGAACAGACACTGCTTGCAGCCCGTCAGGCTCGCGAAGAAATACAGGCCGCTAAAGATAATCTGGAAATCGTAAAAGAAGGAATCACCAAAAACAGCGCTTCATTCAGCAGCACACTGATTCGTTCTACTATCAACGGATTAATTCTGGACGTTCCCATCAAAGTGGGTAACTCCGTAATCATGAGTAATACATTCAACGACGGAACAACCATTGCGACTGTAGCCGATATGAGCGACCTTATCTTCCGGGGAAATATAGATGAAACAGAAGTGGGACGCATCCATGAAGGTATTCCTGTAAAGATTACCTTAGGAGCTTTGCAAGACATGAAGTTCGATGCAGTACTGGAGTATATATCTCCTAAGAGTGTAGAAAATAATGGTGCCAACCAATTCGAAATCAAGGCAGCCATTACCGTTCCGGACAGTGTAACTATCCGCTCCGGATACAGTGCCAATGCCGAAATAGAACTGCAGCGTGCCGAGAATGTACTGGCTATTCCGGAGAGTGCTGTAGAATTCAGCAACGACTCTGCCTTTGTATATATACTGAAAGACAGTACCACTACACAAGTATTTGAACGCAGACTGGTCAAAACCGGAATCAGCGATGGTATAAAAGTGGAAATTAAAGAAGGACTGAAAGCCAATGAAGTGGTACGCGGAATGAAAAAAGAAGCCATATGAAAAAGCAATATATCACCTTTGTAACGATAGCAGTTCTGTCTGCCGGCTCTGCCATGGCACAAAAACAATGGAATCTGAAGCAATGTATAGAGTATGCCATCGAGCATAATCTGACCATCAAGCAGCAGGAAGCAGCCAAAGACGAGAGTGCAGTAGACCTGAATACAGCTAAATGGAGCCGGTTACCCGACTTGAATGGTAGCGCATCGCATTCGTTCAACTTCGGACGAAGCCTGCAAATGGACAATACCTACCAACAGCTGAATACACAGAATACCGGTTTAAATCTCAACACCAGTATTCCTTTATTCACAGGTATGCAAATCCCTAACAAAATAGCCCTAAGCAAACTGAATCTGAAAGCGGCTGTAGAAGATTTAAACAAAGCCAAGGAAGACATCAGTATTCAGGTCACCTCCGCTTACCTGCAGGTATTATTCAATGAGGAGTTGGCAAAAGTAGCTCACGAACAAGTGGCCCTCAGTGAAGAAATGCTCAAACAAAAGACCGCTTTCTTCAAGGTGGGAAAAGCTTCCGAAGCGGAACTCTACGAAGCCAAGTCGAGAGCAGCACAAGATCAGTTGTCTGCCGTACAAGCCGACAACGAATACCGTCTGGCTCTTCTGGACTTGAGCCAATTGCTGGAATTACCAACTCCAGAAGGCTTCGGTATCGTTTCTCCATCCATCGACGAGAATAAAGATTTCAGCATACTGACTTCTCCTGCCGACATTTACAGCGAGGCCTTACTGATTAAGCCTAGCATCAAAGCTGCGCAATATCGCGTGGAAGGAGCTCAAAAAAGTATACGTATTGCTCAAAGCGGATATTATCCCCAACTCAGCCTGGGGGCCGGTATAGCCACCAGCTATTACAATGTTTCAGGAAGAGAGAACGGCAACTTCGGGTCACAATTGAGAGATAATTTCAGCCAATACATCGGATTATCACTCAATATCCCGATATTCAATCGCTTCTCTACACGCAATCAGGTAAGAAAAGCCCGTATACAGCAAACGACTCTCAGCTGGCAACTGGAAGATGCCAAGAAAGCTTTGTACAAAGAAATACAACAGGCATATTACAATGCAGTCAATGCAGAAAGCAAATTCGAAAGCAGTCGCACCGCCGATGAAGCTGCAAAGGCTTCATTCAATTTGATGAAAGAGAAATATGCCAACGGCAAAGCGACTTCAACCGAATTCAATGAGGCTCGTACAAACTGGCTAAAAGCTGTATCCGACCGTATTCAGGCTAAATACGATTATCTGTTCCGTACCAAGATTTTAGACTTCTATAAAGGAGTACCGCTGACCTTGGAATAAACGATGTACACTCGTATCATCAGAGCATATATTATATAAATAATAATCCCTTCTACTGACAGTTTTTCAGCAGAAGGGATTATTTATTCTATCAATCATACCAAAGAAGACTACGTTACTCGCCCAGCAGACGAATACCTTCCTCTTCCAACACTATCAAGCGTTTCTTATACAAATCGCCGACAGCCTTCTTGAATGTTTTCTTACTGACTCCAAATGTATTATAAACGGTTTCGGCATCTGTTTTATCATGAATGGAAGAATAACCGTCATGATCCTTCAGATACTGCAACAAGACTTCTGTAAAATCGTCTACCTTACGAGTACCTCCCGGCTGAAGCTGCAAATCAATCTTACCATCTTCTCTCACATGCTTCACATAGGCTTTCAGCTTCATTCCCACTTCTACCGTCTGGAATATCTCGTTGTGGAATAACATTCCGCTAAAGCGATTGTCGGCTATTACCTTAAATCCCAAGTCAGTTTTCTGCCATACCAAGACTTCCACTTCTTCTCCGGCACGATAAACCGGACGTTCTTTCGACAGATAACGCTCTACCTTGGCCGAAGCGACAATACGGTAACTTTCCTCATCCAGATGCACATGAACAATATAACGGTTACCTTTCACCATCTTCATCTTTTGTTCGCGGAACGGTACAAACAAATCTTTCATCAGTCCCCAATCCAGAAAAGCACCAAACTGGTTTACCCATGCCACTTCGAGGCAAGCAAATTCGCCTACCTGTACATACGGATGAAGTGTAGTAGCAACCAGACGTTCATCCATATCCAGGTAAATAAATACATTCAGCATATCGCCCGGCTTGCAGCCTTCGGGCACATAACGTTTGGGTAAAAGGATTTCACCGTCTTCGCCGCCATCAAGATACATACCGAAGTCGACTTCCTTTACCACCTCCAACTGATTATACTTTCCTAACTGTATATGACTCATATTTTCTTATTTTGCCGTAAAGATAACAAGAATTTTCATTTAATTTGCATGCCAATACATAGAGCATTTTTGTTTCCATGAAAAACATTAACTATAAATACAACCTTATATGAAAAATCTGATTTTATCACTGACTGCCGGAGTGGCCTGCTTCATGGCTGCTTCTTGTACCCAACAACCCCAAACCACACAACTTAACTGGGGAACATTCAACATCCGTTACGATAACCCGGAAGACAGCCTCAACAACTGGCAATACCGCAAAGATACTGTAGCCGCTTTCATCAAAGCACAAAACCTCGACATCGTGGGTATGCAGGAAGTATTATATAATCAGCTTGAAGACCTGAAAGCACGTCTGCCGGAATATGCAGAAGTTGGTGTAGGACGTGAAGACGGAAAAACCAAGGGAGAATACTCTCCTCTGTTCTATAAAAAAGACCGCTTCGAAGTTCTCGACAGCAATTCCTTCTGGCTTTCACAATATCCGGACAGTGTAGGCTTTATAGGCTGGGACGGAGCATGCTGCCGCATTGCTACATGGGCCAAGCTGAAAGATAAGAAAAGCGGAAAAATCTTCATGGCTGTCAACACACACTTTGACCATGTAGGGGTAGAAGCCCGCAGAAAAGGAGCATTACTCATTATCGATAAAATCAAGGAAATTGTAGGCGACCAGCCTGCTGTTCTGACCGGTGACTTTAATGTATCGGAAGAATCGGAAGCCTATCAGACTATTACCGGCAACGAATTTGTATTGAAAGATGCAATGAAAATTGCCAAAGAGACCGATGGTGTAAAATATACTTTCCACGATTTTGGACGGGTACCTCAGGCAGAACGCGAAAAAATTGACTTTATCTTCGTTACCCCACAGATCAATGTATTGAAGAACTATATTCCTGAAGAGGGAAAAGAAGCCGGCAAGATTCTGTCCGACCACAATCCTCAAGTAACTACATTGGAATTCTAAACATAAAGGACCGGCAAGGAAAAGATTGCATAACGCACTTTCCTTGCCGGTTTTATATTCAGTCACAATTTTCAAACTCCGTCAACTCTCCTGTCACCGAGTTGATAATAAATCCTCGCACTACCACATCCTGAGGTACCAGCGGATGATGTTTCACCAGATGCACACTTCCGCGTACAGACTGTTCTACATTATCAAAACCACTCAACCAATGATGCAAGTCGATGTTACAATATTGCATCATCTCAATATGTTCGGTAGAAATGCCTCTCTCTTTCATATGGCGTAACATCATCTGACTGTCCATATGCTGCGCCCCACAGTCGGTATGCCCGATAATCATTACCTCTTTTACTCCCAATTCATAAATACCAACCAGCAGACTTCGCATCGCACTACCAAACGGATGCGTAATGGTTCCTCCTGCATTCTTAATCATCTTGACATCCCCGTTTTTCAGTCCCAACGAAGCCGGTATCAGTTCTACCAGACGAGTATCCATACAGGTAACAATGGCAATCTTCTTATCCGGATATTTATTGGTCAGATACTTTTCGTACCCTTTACCGCCTACAAAAGCACGGTTAAACTCAAGTAATTCGTCTATCATACCCTTTCCTGTTTTATGTTTGACACACAAATGTACGAAAAATTATATTTCAAAATATTTCAGCATCTTGTTTATCCTTCTTACGATTCTATCCTTACCCTGTCACAAGACAAACATCATTATAAAACGATAATATCCTTCTTGTTTAATCGACGACGACGCCTGTACAACCGACGATGCAGTCTGCATAGCCGGCGTCGTTGACTGTACAGCCGGCGTCGCCGGATGAAGCACAATAATAAAGACCTTTGCTCTTACAACATTTATTCCAATAAAAAGGTCCGCCTCAAGAAGCACCCGACTTCTTTTGGCAGACCCAAAGGCAGATAGTATAAAATCGTGTTTTATTTTTCTATCAAAGTGATACCGTCCAGACAGAAATAAGAAGGAGTATTCATTCCATACTCTCCTTTATCTGTAGAATCCAGTTCAAATGAAATAGATGCAGCCGATGCCAATGCACTCCAATCGAACCATTCCCATGTATTGACAATCTTACTCTGTCCGTTCCGGTAATCGGCCAAATAGAAATTCACCCTTCCTATTTCAGTGCCCTGTGCATCACGTCCTACAGCTGTCAGTATAAAATAATCTCCATCTGCAAATTGCCGTACGGCATTAAGTCCACCGTCATTACCATCCTTTATGGCTAAATAGGCATATGTCGTATTGGTTACCCAAGCCCCCTTAAACTGATATTTATCTGTATTCAAGATAGAAATGGAAGCAGGAGTATAACTATTTGTAGAGGAAGTGAGATATACTTTTCCAAACTTTCCCGCACCTGTAATGGCACTGATATTAGCATATCCGGGAGTGGTTACATCAATGGTATTGGTATAAGTAAATCCACCTCCAAAACTTTTATCAGCATTATACCAATGGGGAATTTCAACTAACGAACTATTGTCTCGGAACGATGTTTTAGTATACCACCCATCTTGTTCACCTCCTTCCGGGACAAAGGAAGTTTCCGGTTGAGTAAGATTCTCTTCAAAACTCACCACTCTTTCTGTCTTTGGTGTGTCATCATTACTACAACTAAACAGTGCTACACTTAGCAGCACTACACATACATAAGCTAATTTTTTCATGTCTTTATTTATTTTAATCTGTTTATTATTTACTATGGTTCGAAATGAAGATTTTCTACTGTAGTAATTTCCGTAGAAGCCTCTCCCAACTGTCCGGCATCCAGATTCACTGCTGTATAGATTTTCACAAAATCAATTTCATCAAGCAATACCGGCTGTCCGTATGCATCTACCGCCCAATCAATCTTGAATTTTGCCATATCTGTATCATTCGGATGATTATCGGCATACCCCCAATCGTATGCATATTCTATCCACATTCCGTTTTCCTTTACTGCATTATCTTTCAGACGAACTCCGGTAAAGGTCATTTCATCCTCCTCTATCCACAACGGATAATACGACTCCTGCACATGGGCAAAATTGCGTAATACATAACCTTCATTACCCTGATTATCGGTCCAACGTACATCCGAATCAGCCGGATTGGGCCGATAATACGTAATCTGATAATTGCGGATTTCAGAATCCTTGCCGTACTCGCTACCGGCCAGTTCGTACCATGTATCATCGGGAATTCCGTTTCCGTTTACATCTTTTGCTACCATCACAATACCCGGTTCCGCACTTCCTCCCGGCCGGTCCTGCCATGCATTGGGGTTATAATAGGCATTACCATGAATCTTAAAATCGTATGCCCCCTCTATATTAGGAATAGGCCGCTGGAATCCAACGACAATATATCCCCCAAAACCTCCCAACGAAAGTAATGAACGTTTCCGTAAACGTTCTGTGGCATACTCCAAGATTTGTGCCTCTGTCGTAAACCCATCTTTATAGGCTGTAGTTGTAGTATTTACAAACTGTCCGGGTGCCGGACGATATTGAAATACTTTATTCGCATACGGAGTAGGTGCATCGGGATCTTCCGGTTCTTCCGGATCCGGATTATCAGATGACACATCCCGGAATATAATCGTATTCGGGTTCAATCCTACTTGTTTCAATCGGGAAAGCAATTTCCCTTCTGGAGAAAAACAAAGTACATCTCCTTCTAATGTATAACTATAAGCTTCGGATATATACACATTGCCACTATACGGATTGACTTCGATGGCATAAGGAGTTTCTATCCGGGTATCATCGGTAATAAATTCCTCTCTCAAGACTCTGCCTTCCGTCAGACTGAACATCTTAAATCCGGTTTCCTGAGTCTGATAATTATAGTTATACAGATAAGCCACATCATTGTTTATGGCAAAATTCAGAACTTTTTCATTGAAAGTATTCGTAACACAATCCGTCTCTGCATCAATTTGCACAAACTGATAGTTTCCTGTTTCGATATGTTCTCCCCGCGTTACTACATACACTTTATCTTCTGGTCCGGCAAGAATCTTTCCCGGATTAGGTCCCACTTCTATCTTTTTCAATTCAGTAAACGAAGCCAAATCTACAACGGATACCGTACGGTCTACCCCTATTCCTTCTGTATCCAGTCCACCGGAATTGGACACATACAGTTTCCCATTCTGCACACAAAGGTCATCTGCATTACGTCCCACTTCTATCACTCCATCTACTTCCAGAGTATTCAAATCAATACGGCTCACTGTTCCGTCGAACGAACAGACATAAGCTTTCCCTCCTTGAAACGCTATGGCACGAGGCTGACGAGAACTACCATTTTCACATAATACAGGAATCTGCTTGACAGACAATCCGGTATACAAGTCTATCACCTCTACTGTGCTTGAAACATTAACCACAATGTAAAGCCTGTCATTATACACTGCCATATCATTGGCCGTATCTCCCAAACCCCGATTATTCATTGCAAGAAAATAATCGCGTACATAAGAAGAACTGTTAAACGAGTAACGGTATAATGAGCTGTTATTCAGATTAAACAGACCTTCACACAATACATACATTTCGGCCGTTCCGGTTTCCTGTATAGAACCACCATCTGCATAGGGTTTATCTTCCATGTCATCACACGACATACACAGAAACAATACACAGGAAAGAAGTAATATTATAGTTGTTCTTTTTCTCCTCATTTTTTCTTTCTTCAATATTTTATGCCTACAGTTACCCGAAACGAACGTCCCGGCATAGGAAAGTTCTTCACAATCTCATAATTTTTGTTCAAAAGATTAAGCACCTCTATCCGTAAAGAAGTAGTCATATTTCGGAAACGGAAGTCACGGTATGCAGAAACACTATGATCTGTATACCCATCAAGTCGGTTCTTGGCAATATTCTGCCCCAGGACATAACGTTTTCCAGAGAAAAGCATTGCATACGACAAGTTCACATAGGGTGTTTCCAGTACAGCCTGTCCCGAACCCGATACACGTGGGGTATAAGCAATCTGATGTTTATAAGTCATACTCTCGGGAGAATCAGGATTGGAACTGGTGACATCGAGAGCCCGCTGATATGTATAGTTTCCGGAAAGAGTCAACAAATATCCCTCAAATGGCGTCAGACAAATATTGGCAGTGACATCTATGCCTTTAATATCAACCTTGCCCAAGTTCACCATACTCCATATAAACAGGTTTTTGGTAGGAGTAGCTACTATCTTATCGGTTACCCGATTGGCATAAGCATCAACGGTAGCCGACAAAGAAGAAACCAATCCCTCAAATTGTTTACCATAAGTCAGACCAATATTATATTGCTGCGCCTGCTCCGGTTTCAAGCGAATGTTTCCAGTCTGCCCGTAATACAAATCATTGAAACTGGGCAAACGGAATATATCCTTATAAAAGAAACGTATTCTAAATTCTTCTTCGGAAAAAAGCTTGAAAGATGCACTGAAATAAGGGCTCCACTTCCGGTGTCCTCCCGCACTGCTTCCGACCGACACATCCTCGTTGATAACAGTTGCCAATACTGAAGCCGAAACTGTCATCCATTCATTTACGTATTTTCCTGCCAGAGCAGTCAGCCATGAATAACGTACCGGCTTAGCAAAATTATGTAAATCAGCATTCATCCGGTTGATACTTCCATCAGTAGAAAATGAAAAAGAAAGATTATCGAATGCCCGATACAGAGCTGAAGCCGAGATATAATATTCCTGCTGGTAATAATTATTTTCAGCTTGTCCAATACTCCCCTTATAATCCGGATCCAGATAACGCTGATAACTCCAGTTCCATTTAGCCGAAGCCTGAACTGCCCATCTACGGTTCAACTCCTTTTTATAATGTCCTTGTACAAAAACATTCTTATCCCATAAATGCTGGGAAGCATAATCATAATAATAGGTAGTAGCATTAGGCAGACCTCGCGACGACTGATAATAATATGCCTTTAGACGAAGTTGCTCCTTATCCGAAAAATCCCCAAAGACATTGACCTCAGTCCGCAAATTCTGTACTTCGGTATTCTTTCGTTTTTCCCTGCTATACCGGTCATCTTTGTCTCCATAATATAAAGTATACGGATAACGGCCATCAGACGACATCCACTCTCCTTGAGCTGTCAGACTCCATTTGTCCGCTAATTGCTGCTCCCAATACAATGAAGGATTAACGAGTCCCCAAGAGCCCGTCTTCAGAGTACCTTTCAACAAAAAATTCTTCCCGTCCTCAAAATGAGGAGTTAAGGTTTGAATACTCAATGTTCCAGCTGAAGCAAACAAACGGGCTGGCTGGAAGATTTGCTCTCCCTGTCCATTATTCAATACTAATTTATCTACATTCTCTAATGAAAACCTTCCAAGGTCAATCTGTCCTGTCTGACAATCAGTCACCGCAATTCCATCATAAGAAACGGCAGTATGCTGAGCACCTAAACTGCGTACAGAAACAGTCTTTAATCCACCAATACCTCCATAATCTTTTACAGTAACTCCAGAAAAATGTTTTACCGCATCCGATACCTGCATTACATTTAAAGCTTTTAATTCTTCAGCAGAGAGTATCTGAACAGGGGCAGTCGCACGAACTTCCCTTATCTGAAAACGGTCGGTCACTGTTACTTCAGGAATAGTATATACTTGAGTTGTATCCAATACAGTTTGTGCAAACGAAGACCCCGTTACACTACTTATCCCCAATCCTGCAAGCCATATGATTTTAACAATATATTTCATGCTGTTTTTCAATTCACTACAAACAAAAACAGCTTTCTTCCCCTAATACACGAATGAATGAAGATATAAAAACGAAAAATTCATTCTACGCTTTTTCCTCGAAAGCTGCGAAAAATATATGGCAGGTCTTCTGACTTGTTCCAATCAGCAAACGCCTTCCCAAACGAATTCAGTGGCAAAAATGTCTGCTAACCTTATTATATAGAACTTACAGCAGCGGGACTGTTCAGGACTCTCACCTGATTCCCTTTTAATTGGTTTCGAAAAGAAATACGAAACTCAAACCATATGTAGCAAAGGTAAGAAAGTTTTTCAATAAGCAGAAAAAAATCTATATTTTTGTAAGAAAATCATTCTTAAATATATCAAACTATGATGAAGGAACTAGAATTAAAGTATGGTTGTAACCCCAACCAGAAACCGGCACGGATTTTCATGAAAGAGGGAGAACTTCCTATTGAAGTACTGAATGGACGTCCCGGTTACATCAACTTTTTAGATGCTTTAAACGGATGGCAATTAGTGAAAGAACTGAAAGAAGCCACTGGTATGCCTGCCGCAACTTCATTCAAACATGTCAGCCCGGCAGGAGCAGCTATCGGCCTGGAATTGGATGATACGATGAAACAAATTTATTTCGTAGACAATCTTCCTTTGTCTCCTCTGGCTTGTGCTTACGTACGTGCCCGTGGCGCAGACCGCATGTCTTCTTACGGCGACTTTATTGCACTTAGCGACATCTGTGACGAAGCAACAGCCCGTTTCATCAATCGTGAGGTTTCCGATGGAGTAATTGCTCCTGGATATACAGATGAAGCACTGGAAATTCTAAAAAACAAACGTAAAGGAACTTACAATGTAATAAAAATCGATCCGAACTACCAGCCTGCTCCCATCGAACGCAAAGATGTCTACGGCATTACTTTCGAACAGGGACGAAATGAAATCAAACTCAACAGCGACGAACTGTTCAGCAACATTCCGACTCAAAACAAGGTATTTCCCGAAGCAGCAAAACGCGATTTGATGATTGCTCTTATCACCTTAAAATACACACAGTCCAACTCTGTATGCTACGTAAAAGACGGACAGGCAATTGGTATCGGTGCAGGACAACAAAGCCGCATTCATTGTACAAGATTGGCAGGAAATAAAGCTGACATCTGGTATCTTCGCCAACATCCCAAAGTATTGAATCTTCCCTGGATAGAAAAAATCCGACGTGCAGACCGCGATAATACCATTGATATCTATATCAGCGACGACCATGATGATGTGCTGGCAGAAGGAACATGGCAGCAGTTCTTCACTCACCGGCCGGAAGTCCTGACCAGAGAAGAAAAACGTGCCTGGCTGGATACATTGAAAGGCGTATCCTTAGGTTCTGATGCATTTTTCCCCTTTGGAGATAACATCGAAAGGGCTCACAAAAGCGGAGTTGAATACATAGCCCAAGCTGGAGGATCTGTTCGCGATGACCATGTAATTGCAACCTGCGACAAATATCACATCGCAATGGCCTTCACAGGTATCCGATTATTCCATCATTAATACCACTCCTAAATGCAGTTGGATTTTCATCTTAATCATATGAATTCCAACTGCATTTATTTTTACAAATTCTTTTTCTCATATATTCCCCTTAAATAAAAACAATATCCTTTATTAAAAAAACACACAATCGTTTTCAATATTTAAAATATTACGTATATTTGCAACGACATCAAAAAAAGCCTTAATAAATACAAATAAAAAAACCTTAACCGCAACTAAAATGAAAACACATTTTACAATCCAGTTCTCTGGGTAAAGAGAACGTACATCCTTCATGGACCTGTAAGAAACAGGATATCAACATTCAATTATCAAATAATTTTAAATCAAACCAAATCTATGAAAAGAAGCAGATTTTCACAATTGCTATTGCTTTTGCTGATGACTTCCGGTAGTGGTGCAGTTTATGCAAATGCCAATAGCTCATTAGGTTTCAATGGTTTACCCGTGTCCCAACAAGCCAACAAAATTACAGTTCAAGGTTCTGTAGTAGATGCAAAAGGAGAGCCATTAATTGGTGTAAGTATTCTTGAAAAAGGTACAACTAATGGTACTATTACAGATTTTGATGGTAATTTTACTTTATCAGTAAGTAAAGGTGCTACACTTGAAATTTCTTATATCGGTTATAAGACTTTAAGCTTAGCGGCAAAAACAGATTTTGGCAAAATTACAATGAAAGAAGACACTGAAGTGTTGGACGAAGTAGTTGTAACAGCATTGGGTATCAAACGTGCAGAAAAAGCATTGAGCTACAATGTACAGCAGGTTAAATCAGATGAATTGATCCGTGCTAAAGATGCCAACTTTGTTAACTCTTTGAATGGTAAAATCGCAGGTGTTACAATTAATAGAAGCGCCAGTGGTACTGGTGGTGCCACACGTGTTGTAATGCGTGGTGCTAAATCTATCGAAGGAGACAATAACGCTTTATACGTAGTAGACGGTATTCCTTTGTTTAATACTACATTAGGTACAGGTAGTGACGTTTTAGGAGATAGTAGAGCAACTACTGAAGGTATTGCCGACTTTAACCCTGAAGACATTGAAAGTATCTCTGTATTGAGTGGGCCTTCTGCAGCAGCGCTTTATGGTAGTAGTGCTGCCAACGGTGTAATTTTGATTAACACCAAAAAAGGTAAAGAAGGAAAACTTCAGATTTCATTCTCTTCTTCATCCGAATTCAGCAAAGCTTATATGACTCCTGAATTCCAAAATACTTACGGAAACAAAGAAGGTGTATTTGAAAGCTGGGGTAACAAACTAGCTACTCCTAACGATTATGATCCGAAAGATGATTTCTTCCAGACTGGTACTAACTTCATTAACTCATTGACATTAACTACTGGTAACAAGACCAATCAGACTTTTGCTTCTGTATCATCTACCAACTCTAAAGGTATTGTCCCAAACAACACTTACGATCGTTTGAACTTTACTATTAGAAATACCTCCACTTTCCTGAATGACAAATTACAATTGGATTTGGGAGCATCATATGTAAAACAGAAAGACCAAAACATGGTATCACAAGGACAATATTTTAACCCTGTAATGGCTGCTTATCTGTTCCCACGTGGAGAAAACTGGGAAGATATCAAAACTTTCGAACGTTATAGCGACAGTCGTAATATTCCAGTACAATATTGGCCGGTTAGTGATGCAACTTACGGTAACCAGAATCCCTATTGGACTGCATACCGTAACTTAAACCCAAGTGAAAAGAATCGTTATATGTTCAATGTAGGCTTGACTTATAAGATTTTCGATTGGTTGAACGTAGCAGCACGCTACCGTATGGATGATTCATACATTCGTTTCGAAAGAAAAATCTATGCAAGTTCATACGACGTATTTACTGAAGGTTCTAAAAAAGGTTTGTACGAATACAATGACTACAAAGACCGTCAGGAATACGCAGACTTCATGATCAACATCAATAAGAGCTTCAAGAACTTCAGCCTTTCTGCCAACTTAGGTTATAGCTATTCTAATTATTGGGCAGAAACCAAAGGATACAGAGGTCCATTGCAGTTGGTTCCAAACTTGTTTGCAATTAGCAATATTGACGCAACAAAAGCTCGTCCTATCGAAGACGGTGGATTCAGCCGCGTACGTAACAACGCTATTTTTGCCAACGTTGAATTGGGCTGGAAGAGCATGTTGTATTTGACCTTGACAGGACGTAATGACTGGAACTCACGCTTGGTTAACACTGGCAATGAATCATTCTTCTATCCTTCAGTAGGTTTGTCTGGTATCATTTCTGAAATGGTTAAATTACCGGAATTTATCTCATACATGAAGGTACGCGGTTCATATACAGAAGTAGGTGCTCCTATCTCACGTTCAGGTTTGACTCCGGGAACTCTTACTAGTCCTATCGTCGGAGGTGTTCCAGGAAATACTTACATCTATCCGTTTACCGATTTTAAAGCAGAACGTACTCGTTCTTATGAATTTGGTTTGAGTTTACGTTTGTGGAAGAAATTAACTGCGGAAGTTACTTACTATAAGTCTAATACTTATAACCAGACATTCCTTGGAGATCTTCCGGAATACTCAGGTTACAAACAGATTTATTTGCAGGCTGGTAACGTAGAAAACCGTGGTTGGGAAGCATCTTTGGGTTACAGTGATAACTTTAAAGACTTCGGATTCTCTTCTACATTGACATTCTCACGCAACGTAAATGAGATCAAGGAAATGGTTCATGATTTCCACACAGACTTAAGTTTGGAACCAATCAATATTCCAGAAGTTTTGAAAGACAACGGACGTACTATCTTGAAAGAAGGTGGAACAATTCATGACATTTATGCTACTCAATTCTTCAAGAAAGACAGTCAGGGATTCGTTGCTGTTGACGGTTCTGGTAATTATAGTCTGGAAACCGGAGAACCTGTATATTTAGGTAAGACTACTCCAGACTTTAACATGGGATGGAACAATACTTTATCATACAAAGGCTTTGGATTGAGTTTCTTGCTGAATGGCCGCTTTGGTGGTGTTGTAACTTCTTCTACAGAAGCTATTCTCGACCGATTCGGTGTATCAAAAGCATCTGCAGAAGCTCGTGACCTGGGTGGTGCATTATTGCCTGGACAAGGTAGAGTAGACGCTGAAACTTATTACAAGATGATCGGTACCGGTAGCTATGAAACATCTGGATACTATGTATATAGTGCAACTAATATCCGTTTACAAGAACTGACATTGAGCTATACATTCCCAAATTCTTGGTTCAATAATGTATTGAAAGATGTAACTGTATCATTTATTGCCAACAACCCATGGATGATTTACTGCGAAGCTCCATTCGACCCAGAATTAACTCCTAGTACCAGTACTTATGGACAGGGTAATGACTACTTCATGCAGCCTAGCGTAAGAAGTTTTGGTTTCGGCATCAAAGTTAAATTATAATACAACTATGAAAAAAATGAATCAATATAAATTGTTAGCAGGAATTTGTGCATTGTCATTCTTGTCATCCTGCGATTACGAAGACATCAATACCAATCCCTATGAAATGACCGATGAGATGGGTAAAATGGATGGTATTTCTATGGGAGGTCCAATCCTGACAATGGAAAGACAAGTAGTACCTGTAGGTACTCAGGCAGATGGTACTGATGCAATCAACCAATACCAGATTGCTTATCACTTGTCTGCCGATCTTTGGAGTGGATACTTCAGTGAAAACAACAACTGGTATAGTGGAAATAACCACATGACTTATTACTTAGTAGATGCATGGGTTTCTTCTACATATAGTAACTCGTATACTAATCTCTATTCACCTTGGAAAAACGCCAAGATGGAATCTGAAAAAAGTGGTGATGTAGATGGTTTTGCTTTGGCTCAGATTTTAAAAATCTCTGCATGGGTGAAAACATTGGAAACATTTGGTCCTATCCCATATACTCACGCTGGAGAAATGGCATTAGTTATCCCATTCGATAGCGAAGAAGAAGTATACGATGCAATGTTCCAAGATTTGCAAAATGCCATTACTACTCTGACTCCGTTGGCAGAACAGGGAGGAACTGTAGTAGCAGACTTCGATGCTGTTTATGGTGGTAGTGCAAATAAATGGGTCAAATACGCAAACTCACTGATGCTTCGTATGGCTATGCGACTGAAGTTCGTTGCTCCTGCTAAAGCTAAACAATGGGCACAGACTGCATTAAATCATAGTGTAGGCGTAATGACAGTGAAAGACGATGCAGCCCAAATGAGTACAGGTGCTGGATATACTTTTGTAAATAATATCAGTTATTTGGCATCAAACTATAACGAAGCCCGTATGTGTACCAGCATGTACGCTTATCTGGCAGGTTATGAAGATCCACGTTTGAGCGTTTATTTCTTACCTTCTGAAACAAAAGGAGCACTTTCTGCTTTCGATGGTAAAACATATGCACCGGTACCTCCTGGACATGTACAAGGAAACAACACTTATAAAGAATATTCTCAGCCCAATATGACCAGCGCTACTCCAACTTATTGGATGCGTGCTTCAGAAGTATACTTCCTGCGTGCAGAAGCTGCATTGGAATGGTCTGAATTTGGAGATGCTGAATCTTTGTACAAACAAGGTGTACAGATGTCATTCGAAGAGAATGGACTCAGCGCTTCTGAAGTTGATACATACCTTGCAAACGGAAAGAAACCGGTAGCTGTAACAATCAACGGTTATTCTGCTCCAGTTCCTACTCAAGCTACAACAGAGTTTTCTGGAAGTAACGAAGAAAAATTAGAAAAGATCATGATTCAGAAGTGGATTGCTCTTTACCCGAACGGACAGGAAGCTTGGACAGAATGGAGAAGAACTGGTTATCCTAAGTTGAATGAAGTTCAAAACAACAGAGGAGCCGGTCAAGGTATCACTAAAGAAAAAGGTATCCGCCGTATGGTATACCCTATCAGTTTCTCACAGTCTGCTGAAGACAAAGCTAATTATGATGATGCTGTAAGTAAACTGAAAGACAAAGTGGATAAAGCTACTTCCAGACTTTGGTGGGATACTAGAAATTAACCAATCATTTAAAGGACACAACAACTATGAATACATTAAAAAAATTACTCTATATCGTTCCTTTTACAGGACTTCTGTTCGCTTCGTGTACAGATGTAGAAAAAATAGAAGTGGAACATATTGGTGGATATAACACAATCGGTGATTGTGAATATTACCAAAACCTGCGTGCATACAAGGATGCGGCAAGAAATTATGGACGCCCAGTAGCTTTCGGATGGTACTCTAACTGGTCTCCAGCAGGAGCTTACCGAAAAGGATATCTGACTTCAATGCCTGACAGTATGGATATCGTATCCATGTGGAGTGGAGCTCCTAACCGATTCAAAATTACTCCGGAACAGAAAGCTGATAAAGAGTTTGTGCAAAAAGTAAAAGGTACAAAACTTTTGGAAGTGAGTCTTCTTTCTTATATGGGAAAAGGAAGAACACCGGACTGGGTGTATGAAGAAGTAGAGAAAAAAGGAGAAGAAGAAGGATGGGGTGAAAGTGAAATAGAATTGCAAAAGAAACTAGCCCGCTGGAAATTCTGGGGATTCGAAGGACAAGTTGGAAGTGAAAACCATTACGAATCATTAGCTCGCTTTGCAAAAGCTCTTTGCGACTCCTTATACACCAGCGAATGGGATGGTTATGACATTGACTGGGAAATCGGTAGTGGTGTGTTCGATATGGATGGAACATTAAGTACCAACGAACATCTTATCTTCCTTGTCAAGGAAATGAACAAATACATCGGTCCAAAGAGTGATCCTGAAGGCAAAGGACATAAATTACTCTGCATCGATGGAAATGTAAGCAGCCTGATGGGGCCACTTGATGGATACGTAGATTATTGGATAATCCAAAGCTACGGAAGAGTGAGCAACTTAGACTACTATGCTGCCTCTCCCGAAAAAATCATTATGACAGAAAATTTTGAGCAGTATGCTACTACTGGAGGAACACTTCTCAGACAAGCAGCCTATATGCCATCTGAGGGATATAAAGGTGGATTCGGTGCTTACCGCTTCGACAACGATTACAACAATACTCCTGATTATAAATGGATGCGCCAAGGTATTCAGACAAACCAGCAAGTGTTTAATGAATGGAAGGCCAACCAAAGCCAATCAGGCAGTGAAGGAGAAGAATAATAGAAAGAAATCTAATTCTACAAAAAAGAAATGATTATGAAACACATATTCAACTATTTAATGTTGGGTGCGGTTGCATTACTCACACATGCATGTAACAATGAGAGTGAGAGTGACTTGCTTGAACCCAAAGTATACTTTGAGAACAAAACACAAATGCTCTCAATAGAAAATGAAACGATGACTGTAGAGTTGTCTTCAAGACTTACAACTCTGTCTGATTCACCAGTAGAAGTGACTTATGCCATTGCAGACAAGAGCGTAGTAGACGAATACAATGCAAAATACGGTACATCATACGAAATGTTTGATGTAACTCACGCTAACTTAAGCAGTACTTCGTCAACTATTGCAAGTGGAGATATTTACTCTGAAATCATCTCTATTGAACTTAGCAATTTGAGTACTGTAGAAGAAGGTAAATCATTCATTTTGCCTGTCAAAGTGCAGTCTACTTCCGTTCCTACTTTACCGGGTACAGACGTGGTTCTTTTCTTCATCTCTAAACCAGTGAAGATTACAACAGTTGCTGAATTCAGCGGTAACTACATTAAAGTACCGTTCCCAGCAGGAACTTATTTCAACTCATTTACTTACGAAGCATTAGTATACATTAGTAGCTTTGGAAGCAACAATACGATAATGGGAACAGAAGGTATTATGATTCTCCGTATTGGTGATGCAGGTGGCGGTGTAACACCGAAAGATATCATCGAAGTAGCAGGACAGCAGACATACAAAGTTTCTGAACCTGTGCAAACTGGAAAATGGTATCACATTGCATTGACTTATGATCAGCCTGCAGGTAAATCTGCAATTTACGTAAATGGAAAGAAATGGGCTGAAACAGGATGGGCAATTCCTGGATTTGACCCGAATGCAGATGTTGGTTTCAACATCGGTATGATTCCAGGATTCCAATGGGGTACTCGACCATTGTATGGTTATATGTCAGAAGTACGCGTATGGAGTGTAGCACGTACAGAAACCCAGTTGAAACAGAGTATGTTGGCAGTAGATCCAAACTCTCCGGGATTGGAACTTTACTTCAAGCTGAACGGAACTGATGCACAGGCTGGTGGTTACATCACCGATAGCAGTAAAAACAAAATAGAATGTTCAACAAACATTTCTAAATTTGAGACATTAAAAACTCCTGTAAAAGTTGAGTAAACTGAAAGATGATGCAACCCAACAACAATAACAATGAAAGGTTAAGGTTGAAAATGATAGATTAGTTTCTAAAAGAGAGAAACCTGCTTGCGAGGGATTATTCCCAAGCTCGCAGGTTTTTCTCTTTTTAGAATAATATAAACAAACGAAGGGTTCTTATTTGGCTCACCATAAACAATTACTGAACCTCTGTATTATCATCAGCACTATGAAATAAAGCCGAACAAGCAAAATAAAATTGATTCTATTTTTCCCTATCACTTTCAGTATAGACATATGGAATGTATCAAGTAGAAGCCGTATGATTCCCGTGATTAGAGCACTTATACCCATCCACTAATACTCATACTGT